>CAKAQT010000032.1:0-9985 GCA_916720325.1 Parahaemophilus parainfluenzae | reverse complement strand
GTAATGCGGAAGAGGCTTTACGTAAGGCAAATAATAAATTTGAACAACGTTTTCGTAAAGTCGAAGGAAAGGCATTAGAACGAGGCGTATCACTTAAAGATCTTTCTTTGATCGAAATGGATATTCTGTGGGATGAAGTGAAAAAAGAAGAAAAATAATCGAAATGGCAGAGGGTGTTTTCCTCTGCCATTTTTATTTTATGGAATGGATAAGTAACATATAAGCACTGATTACTAATAAAATAATACCCAATAGTTTTTTGACTAAGTGCGGTGATAATTTACCTCGAATTTTCATTGAAAAAAATCCAGTTGCAAAAGCACTTAGCACAACAATAATCACAATCGAAAAATTGACATAACCGATTTGCCAACCAAAGTGATAAGTTGAGTTTTTTGAAAGATAGCCATAAAGGCTACCTAGTCCACCAATAAACATCATCGCATTGGTATAAGGTGCAATTTGATGGGCTTTAACGGATTTTAACTGACCAATTAAAGGCGCCATAATTGAGCCTCCTCCAATGCCGGTCATGCCAGCAATAAATCCACCTACCGTTGAAAGCCCTATCCCTTTAATCGTTTCATCTTCAGTAGATTGCTGAATTATTGCAGTCTCTTTACTAAAAATAGTACGAATTGCTAATAGGGAAAGCGTGATAACAAACACACTGATAATAGCAATATCAGGTACATAAAAACTGGATTCGAATCCTAGCTGAACACCAATAATCATACCCACAGACCAAATGAGCATCGCTTTGTAATTAATCGATACTTTTTGTTTGTAAAAATAAATTAAGTTAATAAAGGATGACCCCATGACAATCGTCAATGATGTTGCAGCAATCATTTGTAAAGGGAACTGTGGGAATAAAGTGTAGAGAATAGGTACCATCAATACGCCACCACCAATGCCAAAAATAGCGGACATTATATTTGTCATCACACCACATAAAATTAAAATAAAAATTAACTGTAAACTCATTTCAAACTCCTTTTTTGTGGGAGTACAGCATTATTATTCTTTTGGATAAATAAATAATTTATGATCTTGCTCATAATTATCTATAAAAACAGACTTTATTTTAATTTTGTGATCCTTCTCACACAATCAGTATGACAATTATCATATGCTCTTTATACACCTAGCAGTAGTCTATAAATGGATATTAATAATGGCTTCTACAAGGAGGAGCGTATGCTATTAACGGTTTCGAGTTTCCTCATCGTAACAGCTTTGGTAGCCTATATTTCATGGCTACGGACAAAAAACGATGATTTAACCACCTCGAAAGGTTATTTCTTAGCGGGACGAGGATTAAGCGGTATCGTGATTGGTTGCTCAATGGTTTTAACTTCACTTTCTACTGAGCAATTGATTGGGGTGAATGCCGTTTCTTATCAAAACAACTTTTCTATTATTGCGTGGACTGTGCCAACGGTGATTCCGCTTTGTTTCTTGGCGCTTTATATGTTGCCGAAATATTTGCGTAACGGTTATACCACCATTCCTGAATTCTTTGAAAATCGCTTTGACCGACAAACACGTTTGATTATGTCTGGATTATTCTTGGTCTTTTATCTTTTAATCGTTATTCCGACCGCACTTTATACTGGAGCGATTGCCTTTAATAAAATCTTCAATCTAGAAACGATCTTCGGATTAAGCTATGCACAGGCAATTGTCTATACGGTGATTGCTATTGGTGTTGTTGGTGCGGTTTATGCGATTTTTGGTGGCTTAAAAGCGGTGGCTGTTTCCGATACCATCAATGCCGTAATCTTAGTGATTGGTGCATTGCTTGTGCCTGTATTTGCATTGCTTTATTTAGGGAATGGTAGCATTTCTGAAGGCTTGAATATAATTACTACCACTCACGTTGAAAAATGGAACGCCATTGGTAGCTCAACAGATTCTACTCCTTGGCCAACAATTTTTACCGGTATTATGGTTGTTCACTTCTTCTATTGGACAACGAACCAAGCCATAGTACAACGTTGCTTAGGGGCGAAGGATTTAGCATCGGGTCAAAAAGGGATTTTAATTGCAGCGCTTTTCCTACTCACATTACCGATTATTCTTAATTTACCGGGTTTATTGAGTTTCCATATTTTAGGTGAAGGCTTAAATCCAATTGATACCTCTTATCCATTGTTGGTTAATAAAGTGATGCCGACTGCATTACAAGGCTTCTTTATTGCCGCACTTTTCGGCGCAATTTTAAGTACCTTTAACTCATTCTTAAACTCTGCAGCGACCATTTATTGTAAAGACTTATTACCATCTATCAGTAAAAAACAACGTACCGATCAAGAGTTGATCGTCTATGCGAAAAAAGTCTCTACCATTATGGCAATTGTGACCATGATTATTGGCCCACTTTTGATGTTCGGTACAGATGGTATCTTCTTAATCACTAAACGCTTTGCCGGTTTTGTGAATATTCCAATCGTGGCGTTATTTGCTGTTGGCTTATTTAATAAAACCGTTTCTGGCTTGGCTGCACGTATTGCTTTACTTGTACACGTAGTACTTTATTTCAGTATTGTTTGGGTGTTCAATGTGAAAATCAATTTCGTGTATGTAATGGGCGGATTATTCGTATTTGATGTTGTTTTCATGTTGATTCTAGGTCAATTCTTAAAACGTGAACCTTATGTGGAAAATACCATCAATAAAGGCGATGTAGACTTAACCAATTGGAAATACATTAAAGTAACATCTGTTTCATTAATTCTTGGTTTAATTGCGCTTTATGCATTCTTATCACCAATTGGTATTGCTTCACCAGATGGCAATCCAATGTTAGTGTTGGAAGTGTATGCGGTATTACAACTCATCGTGTTGATTGTCTTTAGACCAAAAAATGAAAAAACAGAACATCAATTACATCTTTCTAACCAACATTAAGCAGTCGGGCGTACATCACGTACGCCCTTAAAATAGATAAGGATTGTGTATGAACATTATCTATATTTTACTCGACCAAGTGCGTAAAGATATGTTGGGGGCTTATGGTCATCAGATCGTTAAAACCCCGAATATTGACCGTCTAGCTAAAGATGGCGTGCGTTTTAATAATGCCTTTACGCCTGCTTCCGTTTGTGGGCCCGCACGGACTTCGCTCTTTACCGGTTTAATGCCATCTACTCATGGCATCATTCGTAATGGTGAAAAAGGCGGTACAGGTGAAGTGAGTGAAGCCGCACCAAATATCGGTAAACTAGACGGCTATAACACCTATGTTGTGGGTAAATGGCACGTGGGTACAAAGTCTGTACCGGAAGATTACGGCATTAAAGGACATAACTTTGATGGCTATGGTTATCCAGGCAGTGGCGTATATAAAAATTTAGTGTTCAACCAACCGCCGACACATTCCAATCGTTATAAAGAATGGTTAGATGAAAAAGGTTATGAGATTCCAGAAGTGAGTCGTGCTTATTTCGGTGATAATCCACATTTACGCGTGCAAGAGCTGTGTGGTTTGCTTTCAGGCACAAAAGAACAAACCATCCCATATTTCATTATTGATGAAGCGAAAAGCTATATTAGTGAATCACTTGCTGAAAACAAACCGTTCTTCACATGGATTAATTTCTGGGGACCGCATACGCCTTGTATTGTGCCAGAACCGTATTATTCCATGTATCGCAAAGAAGATGTGGTGCTAGATGAAAGCTTCTTCAAGCCACTAGAAGGCAAACCAGGACACTATCGTACCATCTCTAAAATGTGGGGCATGTGGGAAGCGAGTGAAGATCATTGGAAAGAAGTGATCACAAAATTCTGGGGTTATATCACCTTGATTGATGATGCAATTGGTGAGCTATTTACCTTCTTAGAAAACAACGGTATTTATGACCGCACTTTTATTGTGGCAACCGCTGATCATGGGGATGCGATGGGCGCTCATCGAATGATTGAGAAAGGGGAATTCATGTTTGATACCACCTACAACATTCCGATGATTATCAAAGACCCGAATTCAAATCGTGTTAATCAACAAGATGATAACCTTGTCTATCTCCATGATTTAACCTCGACCGTTTATGATCTCGCTAATCAGCCTATTCCTCAGGCCTTTGAAGGGGAAAGTATTTTGCCGATTGTTCGTCAACATCAAGATAATCAACGCAAAGGGATATTGGCTCAGTTGGCGGGGCATTTCGTTTACTTTGAACAACGTATGTGGCACCGTAAAGACTATAAATTAGTGTTTAATGCTTCGGACATTTGTGAGCTTTATGATGTGAAAAATGATCCGGCTGAAATGCATAATTTGTTCTACAAGCCAGAATATGAGGCGGTCAAAAAAGAGATGCTGGAAGAAATGCGTCAAGAAATGAAACGCTTAAATGATCCGTTAGAAAACTGGGTATATCGGATTATAAACGAAGTGTAAAACCAATAAAAAATTGACCGCACTTTTAAGGGACGATTATGGAAAATTGCGCAATCAAGCCTACTGAATTATCACATTGTCAGTTTACTGAGCTGCATCACTTGCCGAAAGGTTCCTTCTTGTATCAACAAGGTGAGTCAGCACATGAATTTTATTATGTGCAAGCAGGCTTGGTTGGCTTATTTCATACCCTTGAAAATGGCAAGGAAAGCTTAGTGCGATTATATTCCAAGGGCGATTATTTTGGTTTTCGAACTTTGTTTTCGATGGCAGATAAACATTATCATTGCAATGCAAAAGTCTTAATTGATGCGGAGATTACTCGCATCAAACCTAATGTAGTGAGCGAATTTTTCACGCATAATACAGTGATGAGCCAATGTTTATTACAGATTTTGGCAGATGAACTACGCGAAGCAGAGGAACGTTTGGCAAAAAGTGCCTATTTGCGTACTTTAGATCGCGTGATGGATAGTTTGTATTTTCTCAAACAACATTTTCCTGATTATAATTGGACGTATCGCGAAATTGCAGAATATGCCGGCTGTGAAACTGAAACCGCGATTCGTATTGCAAAAGAACTCAAACAAAATGGCGCATTAGACCGAATATCAGGTCATAAATAATGTTGTAACAAAGGATGGTTGATGTCTGTTTTTCCACCACAAGCTCATTTTCACTTAATGGCAAAACCAAGCAGTTTTCACTGTAACATTCAGTGTGAATATTGTTTTTATTTGGAAAAATCAGAACAGTTGGGGCAACATGTGCCTTTCATGTCGAAAGACACCTTAAAACATTATGTCAAAAACTATATCCAATCTCATGCCGGTAATGTGGTTGAATTTGCTTGGCAAGGGGGGGAGCCGACTCTCTTAGGCTTAGATTTTTATAAACAAGCCGTTGAATATCAGCAGGAATTTGCTCAAGGCAAGCAGATTACAAACGCCTTTCAAACCAATGGTATTGCTCTTAATCAGCAATGGGCTGCATTTTTCAAACAACATCATTTTCTCATTGGGCTTTCTATTGACGGTTTAAGTGCTGTGCATAATCGTTATCGTATTTCGGGTAACGGTAATCCCACTTTTGAAAAAGTCGTCAAAGCGTTAAATCTGCTACAAGAATATGGCGTGGAATTTAACACCTTAACCGTCATTAATGATCAAAACTGGCAAAAAGGAAGAGAAACCTATTTAGCGCTCAAACAGCTTGGTTCGACTTATATGCAGTTTATTCCTATCGTCGAACGTCATACCCAAACACAATCAGTAACCGATTTTTCAATACCATCAGAAGGCTACGGGCAATTTCTCGTGGATGTCTTTCATGAATGGTATGCTCATGATGTGGGAAAAATTTATGTGTCGCAGTTTGATAATTTGCTAGGACAATGGCTCGGTTATCCTTCCACAACTTGCGTTCATCAACCTACTTGCGGACAATCTCTTGTCACAGAAGCCAATGGTGATGTGTATGCTTGCGACCATTTTGTGTATCCCGAATACAAGATGGGGAATTTAACTCAGCAACCTTTAACGGAGATTGTACTTTCCAGTAAACAGCAACAATTCGGTTTAGAAAAATCACAAAAATTGACCGCACTTTGTCGTCATTGTGAGTTTCGTAAACTCTGTTATGGCGGCTGCCCGAAACATCGTTTTATTTCTCTCGAAAATGAACCTAATCCACATAATTATTTATGTGCCTCTTACCGTTATTTCTTTGAGCAAACGGCACCTTATATGCAAGCCATGGCTCGTCAAATTCGATTACATCCATCCGCCGCTTAAGGTAGAATAGCGTTTTTCTATTTTACTGTTTGATTGATATGAATCCTTGGACATTACTCGCTATCTCTATTTGCCTTGAAATTGTGGCAACGAATTTATTAAAAGTCAGTGATGGCTTTACCAAACTTTTACCCACCGTTGGCTCATTGGCGCTATATGCCATTTCGTTTTATTTTGTCTCCATTGTTTTCCGAACACTTTCCGTGGGCTTGGTTTACGCCATTTGGTCGGGCGTTGGTATTGTTCTGACCGCTATTGTGGCATATTTCGCATTTGGTCAGAAAATTGATACCGCTGGGCTGATAGGTATGGCATTGATTATCTGTGGCGTTTTAGTGATTAACTTGTTTTCTCAAACAGGGCATTAATCCTCCAAATGAAATGTGATTAAGCTCACAAATTTTATTTTTCTTCAAAATAAAATTATGTAAGCAATCGATTCACCGCTATAATTCTCCGGCATTTTTAACCGCACTTTGTGCAACTTTAAAGGAAATTCTATGAAAAAATTACTTTGCTCATTATTTGCGCTTTCTGCTGTTAGCACAGCAATGGCACAAGAAGTGAATATTAAATTATTAGGGACCTCAGATGTTCACGGTCGTATCGTACCTTGGAGCTATGGTGCAGACGTAGAGGACAAATCTGGTTCTTATGCACAAATTGCAACTTATGTGAAAGATGTGCGTAAAAATAATAAGAACGTGGTGTTAGTGGAAGTCGGTGATGCGATCCAAGATAACCAAATCGATGTGTTCGCAAAAGATAAAAAATATTACAAAGATCACCCAATTCCAAAAGTATTAAACGAAATGAATTATGATATTTTCGTATTGGGTAACCACGAGTTTAACTTTGGGATGAAAGCGTTAGATGAAATCCTAAAAGATATTAAAGCGAAAAAATTAACCGCAAACTTCTATCATAAGAAAAACGACAAACGTTATATTGATGCGACAACCATCATTGAAAAAGATGGTGTGAAACTAGGGATTATTGGTTTAAGTACTCCGATGTCAGCTAAATTTGAAGAAGACACAGGCAACTTAAAAGACATGAAGTTTACTTCACCAACGGAAGAAGCGCGTACACAAGTTGAAAAATTAAAAGCAAAAGGAGTGGATGCGATTATTGCGGTAACTCACATGGGTATCGAAAATGAAAATAATATTCCTGATACTGGTATGCGTGATGTCATCAATGCAGTAGATGGCATTGATGTGGTTATTGCAGGTCACATGCACAAAGATGTACCAAGTGAAACCATTAAAAATACACTAATCACAGAACCACACCGTTACGGTACCGTGGTATCTGAAGTGGATCTCACTTTTGATATCAACGATAAAAAAGAAGTGAAATTAGTGAAGAAAGAATCCAAAACCTTTCCAGTTAAAGAACTTGACGCGGATAAGAAAATTGCGGAAATCTACAAGCCTTATCACGAGAAATTACGTGAATTAAACAACGTAGTGATTGGTCAAACTGAAAATGAAATGGTGCCACAAGAAACAAAATTCGGTGTATCAACTGCATTCTTAAAAGATACCGGTTTATCTTCATTTATTAATGATGTTGAACAACATTACAGTGGTGCGGATGTGGTGACTTTCTCTTTCGACCACCAAAAAGCGCGTATGAATAAAGGCGATATCAAGAAAAAAGATATCATCTTTAACTATCGTTATGCAGGCGGTGATGTCACCGTTTATGAACTAACCGGTAAACAATTGAAAGAATATATGGAATGGTCTGCGAACTACTTCGATACCATCCAACCAGGTGATACTGAATACCGTTACAATGCAGAGCGTAAAAAATCAAAATATGTGACTTACGACATTTTCGGTGGCGTAAATTACAAAATTGACTTACGTAATCCACAAGGTAGCAAAATCGTTGATTTAACCCTTGCTGACGGCAAACCGGTGACAGATGATATGAAATTAAAAGTGGGTATGAACTCATATCGTTTCGCTCAATTAAACGGTAAAGGTGGAATTTGGGAAGGCCAACAAATTCCAGTACTTTGGGAATCTAAAGTGGCAATGGGCCGTGAAA
Organism: Parahaemophilus parainfluenzae; assembly: GCA_916720325.1. Lineage (GTDB taxonomy): Bacteria > Pseudomonadota > Gammaproteobacteria > Enterobacterales > Pasteurellaceae > Haemophilus_D > Haemophilus_D parainfluenzae_W. The sequence goes on along the minus strand of CAKAQT010000032.1, from coordinate 1,723 downwards.
AAGGCACTATCCAAAATATGATGATCGATTACATTACCAACGTGAAGAAAGGTAAAATCGATGGTCAATCTCACAACCGTTGGGAAATCATTGGATTAAACTAATCGATCCTTTTAAAATACGATAAAAACCAACCGCACTTTGAGGTAATTGAATCAAGTGCGGTTATTTTTTTCTTTGTTTTCAGCTAAAACTTGTAAATAATCAAGGTAAAATTAAGCCTAACGTAGTAAACTACAAGGACTTTTATCCTTTAGGAGATGACAAATGAAACCTTATTTAATCGCCCCTTCTATCCTTTCTGCAGATCTTGCTCGTCTAGGAGATGATGTGCAAAACGTGTTGAATGCCGGTGCGGATGTGATTCATTTTGATGTAATGGATAATCACTATGTGCCAAATTTAACCTTTGGCCCAGCAGTTTGTAAAGCTTTGCGAGATTATGGGATTAGAGCACCTATTGACGTGCATTTGATGGTAAAACCGGTTGATCGTATTATTCCTGATTTTGCCAAAGCGGGCGCGGATTACATTACGTTTCATCCTGAAGCCAGTGAACATATTGACCGCTCTTTACAACTCATTCGTGATCACGGCTGTAAAGCGGGTTTAGTGTTTAATCCTGCCACACCATTAAGTTATTTGGATTATGTATTAGATAAAGTGGATGTGATTTTGTTAATGTCCGTGAATCCAGGATTTGGTGGACAATCTTTTTTACCTTCCACATTGAAAAAATTACAACAGGCACGTCGTCTGATTGATGAAAGTGGTTTAGATATCCGTTTAGAAGTTGATGGTGGGGTAAAAGTGGATAATATTGCAGAAATCGCCGCAGCTGGTGCAGATATGTTTGTGGCAGGCTCAGCGATTTTTGGTAAACCAGATTATAAACAAATCATTGATCAAATGCGTACGCAATTAGCGTCAGTAAAATAAAAGGTAGTAGTAATGAAGACTCAATTTAAAGTTATCGGTTTTGATTTAGATGGTACGCTCGTGAATAGCTTGCCGGATTTAGCCTTATCAGTGAACTCGGCATTAGCGGATTTTGGCTTTGCACCAGCATCAGAAGCACAGGTTTTAACTTGGATCGGCAATGGCGCACCCGTATTAATTGCGCGTGCTTTAAAATGGACGGAAGAGCAAACAGGTAAAACATTCTCTGAGGCTGAAATCGAGCAAGTGAAAGAGCGTTTTAATGTGCATTATGCTGAAAATCTTTGCAATGTGAGTCGTTTATATCCAAATGTAAAAGAAACATTGGAAACTTTGAAAGCTCGGGGTTATACCTTAGCCGTGGTAACGAATAAACCTACTCGACATGTTCAGCCTGTATTAGCCGCATTTGGCATCGATCATTTATTCAGTGAAATGCTTGGTGGACAGTCATTACCAGCGATTAAACCACATCCAGGCCCATTATATTATTTATGCGGTAAATTTGGCGTAGAACCTCGCCAAGTGTTATTTGTAGGTGACTCTCGAAATGATATTCTCGCGGCTCATTCAGCAGGTTGTCCGGTTGTGGGATTAACTTACGGATACAACTACAACATTCCAATTGCTGAATCAAACCCAGATTGGGTATTTGATGACTTTGCGAAGTTATTAGAGATTCTTTAATTTATCTTAAAGCGTAAAGTGCGGTCATTTTTGACCCGCACTTTTTTCTTAAACCTCCCACCAAATCAACGCCCATTTGCGTTGTCCGTGTTTTATC
>CAKAQT010000031.1:0-10115 GCA_916720325.1 Parahaemophilus parainfluenzae | reverse complement strand
CTAACTCCGCTAATCCTTCTTCATCGGTTAAATCTGCATGACGTTTCAGCGCAGCTAATGCCGTCACGCGATAAATGGCACCACTATCTAATAAGGTAAAACCTAACTTCTCTGCCAATGCATAGCAAAGCGTTCCTTTTCCAGCCCCACTTGGGCCATCAACGGTGATAATCATACCCATAAAAATCTCCAGCAAAAATAATAATGTGGAGAATTTTACCTTATTCTCCTCATTATTGCTTTTTAAATTTTATTAGCGAGAGCCACTGTGGAATTAAGTAGCACTCTTGCCCCATTTTCACACCAATCATCAGTAATATTTTCTGCCTCATTATGGCTTAATCCATTAACACAAGGAATAAATATCATTGATGTTGGAAATTTATGATTTAATTGACATGCATCATGACCAGCTCCAGAAACAATATACTCCCAAGAATAACCTAATAAATCACAACTTTCTTGGATCGTTTTAATCAACTCTGAATTAAATTTAACTGGAGATAAAGAAACAACTTTCTTAATATCAAACACTAAATTATTTTCTCGAGCAATATCATTCAAAATCTGATAAATTTCCCTATCTATATTTATTAAACTTTGTTCATTAGGATGACGAACCTCTAGCGTGAAATAAGCTTCACCTGGAATTACATTGGGCGAATTAGGTGTTAATTTAATCTGGCCAACAGTCACACGCCCCTGATTCGCCATCTCTCTCAAACCTAATTTATTAAATTTGACTATCGCATTGGCCATGCCTACAGATGCATCTTGGCGCATATTCATTGGCGTAGTTCCAGCATGAGAAGATAATCCCGTCAATGTAATTTGATACCAGTTCTGTCCTAATGCACCAGTTACCACACCTATCTCAGTCTGATTATTTTCTAAAACAGGACCTTGCTCGATATGAAGCTCTAATACAGCATAAGGATGATATGATGAAAAATCGTCTGTGCCTAAATAGTTAATATTATTTAAAGCTTCCTCGACTGAAATACCGTCCTTATCTTTTTCAGATAATGCAGCTGTAAGAGATAAATTACCAATAAAAACTGAAGCACCCATCATAGCAGGAGAAAATCTAGCCCCTTCTTCATTTGTCCACATAACAAGATCAATTGGCCGCTCTGTTTCAATATTATGATCATTTAATGACAATAACACTTCTAATCCAGCTAACACCCCATAAATACCATCGTAACGACCACCTAATGGTTGAGAATCACCATGAGAACCCATTAATATTGGAGCTAACTGATTATCCTTTCCACTACGACGAATAAAAATATTACCAATTGCATCTATTTTTATCGAAAAGCCTGCTTCTTTAGAAAGTTGAATCAAATAATCTCTTGTAAGTTTATCCTCATTACTTAATGCAAGTCTTGTTACACCATTTAATGGGGTTTTCCCAAATTGAGAAAAGACATCTAACAAATGAAGTAATCTTGAATTATTAACATTCATGCTGTTCCTCATTTTTAGCTGACTCTTCTTGTAATCGATATCTAAAATCACAAAAGCCATCACCATTCATGACTGTATGAGGTCGACTTAAACTCACATTTGGTGCATATCCCTCAATAAATTTGCTATCTCGGTTACAAGAAAGTAGGAAACCAATTTCTTCTAATCCCATTTCTTTGTACATTTCAGCATAACGACAACGATGTACATTATAATCATATTTATAATGATCATTATTAATAACCTCTATACGTAATGCATCATCCTTTTCCCATAAATATTGTAAGGCCACAAAACTCTCTACACTTGTACCATTAAGTTCTCGTTTTGCATATTCCTTTCCTGCATCTATTGCAGCATTAGCTACAGCTTCCTCTATGATAGATTTAGCTTTATCTAAACCAAATTCACGTTTCATAATTTCGTAAATAGGTTTAATTATTTCGGCTTCAATTTTACGTTGCTGTAAAATGCCAATCTCGACAAACTCAGGAAAATCTTTATTCATTTTCACTCCTTTAAATTACAAAATCGTTACGTAAAATTTCATTATTAATAAATCGACGAATTCGAGGATCATCATTATTTCTTAACTCATTTGGAGTTTGTAAAAATGCAATTTCACCAGAATCCATAAACGCAATTTTATCTGATACCCGCATTGCGAATTGCATCTCATGACTCACAATAATCATTGTCATTCCTTCTTTTGCAAGTTCTTCCATAACAAGTAATACTTCTCCAACTAGTGTAGGATCCAATGCCGAAGTTGGCTCATCAAACAGCATAATTTTAGGTTTCATCACTAAAGCTCTTGCAATAGCTACTCGCTGTTGTTGACCACCCGATAATTGATGTGGGTATTTATTGGCATGTTGCAACATACCCACTTTATCAAGCATAGCTAAAGCCAATAATCTAGTCTCATCTTTAGGCTTATTATGATACTCAGGAGCAAGGAGAAGGTTTTCTAATACGGTCTTATGCGGAAATAAATTATAATTTTGGAATACCATTCCTAAATTCACAATTTTACCCACCGAATTTGAAACAAAATGGCTACCATTAATAAAGTCTTCACCTTCTAATTTGATACCTCCTTCATCTAACGATTCTAAACCATTAATACTTCGAATTAACGTTGTTTTACCAGATCCTGAGTAACCAATAATAGAAAGAACCTCTCCCCATTTTAAAGAAAGATCAATACCTTTTAAAACTTGTACGCCGTTAAAGGATTTTTTTACCCCATGCACACTCAATGCTTCATCGCTATTAGTATGTTCAGTTTTCAAAATACTATAAGGTAACAATGCTGACTTATCGATAGCAACCTCGGCATAATTTTCATTTTTTATTAAAGATACATCTAATTTACTTTCAACTTTTTTTAGTATCCAAGACAGGAAACTCACGATAACAATGTAATAAAATGCAACTGCGAGCAAAGTTTCTAATACTAAAAAATTACGCGTATAAAGCTGTTGCCCTACCAGTAAAATCTCAGTTAAAGAAATAACCGAAACAAGAGAGGTTAATTTGACAATTGTAATATATTGGTTGGTCAGTGGAGGTAAGGCTACTTTTAATGCTTGAGGAATAATAATTAAACGTTGAAGCCCCCAGAATCGAATTCCTAATACTTTACCGGCTTCATATTGACCTTTAGGTATAGAGGATAATGCTCCACGATGAATTTCTGCTATATAAGCAGATTCACTGAGCACCATAGCAATTAAACCTGCAATAAATGGGTTCGATAATAAAACAGAACTAGCACTCCAGAATTGAGGCACATTATATATAAAAATTAATAACACTAATAAAGGTAAACTACGAAACAACCAGATATAAGTATTCGAAAATTTACTAACTAGTTTTTTATTCGATTGAGTTCCAAGTGCAAGAAAAAATCCCCAAATAACAGCAAAGATCCAAGTTAATGTACTTAACTCAAATACGGTTAAAACAGCTTTCCAGAAATCAGTATTTACGAATAAACTCGCTAAATATGACCAATTAAAACCTTTTGATATCGTTTTATCATTTCCATTTTCACTAGCTAAAATCGCATTATCTAAGGCGTTTTCTAGTCCATTTTGTTTTAATAATGCTTCATTTGGAAACTCAAGGTTATATTTTTTTAGTAATTTTTGATATGAACCATCTGCTAAAGTATCTTTTATCGCATGTGCAATAACTGCCTTACCAGATAAGTCACTCTTATTAAAAGCAAGTCCAATCAATACCGGATATAACTGTTCTTTATTTGTAATTTTTAAACGATCACCTAATTGATTAATCACCATCTGTGCAACGGCTGCGTCTTCATACTGAACATCAACACCACCAGATAAAAGTGCTTGAGCAGCCTCTGGCGCACTCGGATACTCTTTCACAATAAGCGGTTTTAGATTTTTAGGCGCACAATACTTTTCTGAAACCTCATTCATCGTTGGAATCCAAGCAGCACCTTTCATTGAAGAAATGCTTTTACCACAAAGATCCTCTAATTTTTGTGGAGAAAAGCTATCGTTACCTCGGACAACAAGAACTCCCCCGGTTTGTAAATAAGGGAGAAAATCAACTTGCTTCGCACGTTGAGGATTAACATATAAAGCTGAAGCAACAAGATCATAATGTCCAGCATTTAACCCAATAATAATATTTTCAATTCGAGTGTCTTTAAACTCAACTTGACGATTCAGATTTTTTCCAAGTAATCGCATTAAATCAGGATCAAATCCGCTGGCCTCTTTATTATCTAAGTAAGCATAAGGAGCATAAGTTAAATCAATTCCTACTCGTAAAGGATTTGCGTCATTAGCTTGTGAAAAGAAAGACAGCAATAACAGCAATCCTCCCGCAAGAGTTTTATGTATGATGTTTAGCATTTTGATAATCCTTTTATTGTTATAAAAAATAAGCCTCCATTACGGAGGCTTTTGATTTTATGTGTTTTATAAAAGGCTATCTAATAACTGATTTCCCTATTATATAATGATTTTATATATAAGTTTACAATCTATCTATCATGCCCAACACTAATGCAGAGGATTGTTTTGCTGCAAGTGGGAGAAATTCTTCAAATGACATACTCGCTTCGCCATCGCCTGCATCAGAAATAGCTCGAACAACCACAAATGGTACGTTAAAGGCATGACAAACTTGTGCAATTGCTGTTGCTTCCATTTCTACTGCTGTCACATTGAGGAAATCCGCTTTAATTTGAGCAATTTTTTCTTCGCTATTAATAAAGCTATCTCCCGAGCAAATTAAACCACGTTTTACATTTTGTCCTTGTGATTGGGCAATTTCATCGGCTAAATCTGCTAATTGTTTATCAGAAAGAAAAGCCGCTGGATTTGCAGGTAACTGACCTTTTTCATAGCCAAATGCCGTCACATCGGCATCGTGATAGCGGGTTTCATCGGAAATAACAATATCCCCTACCTTTAAGCCTTTTGCAACACCACCTGCTGAGCCGGTATTTAAAACCACATCCGGTTTAGCCAATTGTAATAAAGCGGTAGTGCCAATAGCCGCAGCGACTTTACCAATCCCTGATTGTAATAATGCGACTTCTTTACCATTAATTTTGCCTTCAAAAATGACCGCACTTGCGATTTTTGTTTCTTTTTTATCTGTCATTAATTGGGATAAAATTTCCACTTCTTGTGCCATTGCACCAACAATCCCGATTTTCATTATTTTTTCCTTTCTTGTTCGAGTTTATTCACTAAGAAATCTAATACAGCTACGCCATAATCATCGTTATACAGCGTACTCGCGGTGAGCACATATTTTCCGCCCACAACCACATAAGGGAAAGTAAAGACACCATATTCTTCTGTCAAATAAATGGCGTTACTCACATCCTCTTTCACTTCTTTGGAATATACGATTTTATTAAATTCAGCTTTACTAATCCCTTGTGAGACAACCCATTCACGCATCTTATCTAATGTGGATAATTCGGTATAGCGTGCCTTTTCAGAGGTTTCAAATAACAGCACATCTGACAACTCGCCCACTTTTAAACGCTGTAATGTATAGAATATTGTCGCTGAAAATTTAGCTTCGTTTGTAGCAACTGGATGTTCTTCTAATGCGACTTTATTAGGTCGAATCTGGCTATAAAGTTGCAAAATATCTTGAGCTGAAGAACAAACTCGGCAGTCGTAATCAAAGAAAAATTGGATAGGAATTTTACGATCGTTTCTCTTAGCTTGCTCAATGGGTTCTTGATATGAAAAATAATCTCGACCATCTTCAAACTGTGCCACATTTGCTGGTGGTAAGTGCGGTGAATTTTTGGCAGAAAAATCCTTTGCATTGACTTCACCGAATGCGACATTTGTCACACTCAGCAATATCATTGCAAAGGATCCTTTTAATAATTTATTCTGCCAAACTTTTTTCATAAATTAACCAATTGGTTCAATATAATCGACTAATAATTGGAGGTTTCGATTTCCACGAAACTCATTAATTTCTAACTTATAAGCAAATTTTGCCTGCTTAATCGACAAGTCGGGATAATACCGAGTATCGATATTAAACGCAATGGCATCTAATAATGGACCACCATTTTTAGGTTCAACGAGCATTTTTAAATGATTTTGATTTTGCCCGATAGCACGTTGCTCAAAAATTTTAAATTCACCATCAAAAACAGGCTCAGGAAAAGCTTGTCCCCAAGGTCCGCCAGATTTTATCACTTCTGCAGTTTCAATACTAAATTCATTTGCTTGAAGTTCGCCATCCGTCCAAATCACACCTTGTAATTGATCTTCATTTAACCAATCTTGCACCGTTTGATTAAAAATCTTTTGAAAATCAGGGAAAAAGCTTTCTTTAATGCTTAATCCTGCTGCCATGGCATGACCGCCAAATTTTAAAATCATATCCGGATGTTGGGAATGAATACGCTCTAATACATCGCGCATATGCAAGCCTTCAATTGAACGAGCAGAACCTTTTAAAATGCCTTCTTGATCTTGTGCAAAAGCAATGACTGGTCGATGGTATTGATCTTTGATTCGAGAAGCCACAATACCTAATACACCTTGATGCCAATCTGGCTGGAATAAAGCTATCCCCATCGGTAATTCATCAGAAAGTGCGGTGAGATTTCGGCAAATTTCTAAGGCTTCTAACTTCATGCCTTGCTCAATTTCTTTTCTAGCCTGATTCAAGCTGTCCAAATCCAAGGCTTGTGCTCTTGCCTCTTGCATACTTTCTGCAAGTAATAACTCTACACCAACAGACATATTATCTAATCGGCCCGCAGCATTTAAACGTGGTGCAATCGCAAAGCCCAAATCAGCCGAGCAAAGTTTTTCGACTTCTCGATTAGCCACTTCAGCGAGAGCAATAATTCCTGGACGACAACGTTTCGCACGAATTCGCATCAACCCTTGATGAGCTAAAATACGGTTATTTTGATCAAGAGGAACCACGTCTGCAATCGTGCCGAGCGCAACTAAATCCAGTAACTCAGTAAAATTAGGTTGTGTTTCTGCCGTAAAAATGCCCAACTCACGAAATTTAGCACGCAAAGCGAGCATTAAATAAAACGCCACGCCTACGCCAGCTAAACATTTTGAGGGAAAATCACATTGTTGCAAATTGGGATTAACAATGGCATCAGCATTCGGCAGGATTTCCGGTGGTAAGTGGTGATCGGTAATCAACACCTTCACACCTTGCTCTTTTAAATACGCCACGCCCTCAAAGGAAGATACCCCGTTATCTACTGTCATCAATAACTGTACGCCTTTTTCCATTGCCATTTCAGCAACGGGTACACTCAATCCATAGCCTTGCTCAAAACGATTTGGCACTAGATATTCCACATCAGTAAAGCCAAGCATACGCAAAGCTAATACTGAAAGCGCCGTACTGGTTGCCCCGTCTGCATCAAAATCACCGACGATAACAATCTTTTGTTGCTGTTGATAAGCATCAACCAATAAATCCACGGCTTGTTGAATACCATGTAATTGATTGGGGTTCAGCATTGATTGCAAAGTGCGGTCTAATTCTTGGCTGTTTTTAATATGGCGAGAACGATAGAGACGATCGAGTAATGCATTATCTGAAACAGGATTTCCGGCAGGAATTTCACGACGTTTGATGAGTTTTTTCACGGTGTTTTGTTATTTAAAATTATCATCCAAAGAAACTACAATATGCGCTTTGATGATATGAATATTTTAAGGGCGTATATCATACGCCCTCACTACTAACAATTATTGCGCTGATTCTTGTAACACAGCTAATAAATCTTGAGGTTTTAAATATCCGCCAAGCACTTCACCTGTTGAAGTCACAATACTTGGCGTACCTTTCACACCAAGTTGTACACCTAAATCATAATGTTTTTTCACAATGTTAGGTGTTTTCAATTCTTTTGGTAAGTTACCTTTTTCTGCTTCGTTCAATGCAAATACAGGATCTTTCGCTGTCCAAATGGCTTCCATTTGGCGAGCAGTTTCATTCATTCCAGCACGTGGGAATGCAAGATAACGAACGGTAATACCTAAATCATTATATTCTTTCACTTGTTGATGAAGGATGTGACAATAATGGCAAGTAATATCCATGAATACGGTCACAACATATTTTTCATTTTTTGCCGGATAAATGATCATTTCGTTTTTTAACGCATTCACTTTATCCGCTAAAAGTTTACCTGCCACATCAACTGGGCCTTTATTTGTTAATTCATACATTTTGCCTTGCAAAACATATTGACCATTTTCACTCACATATAAAATGCCTTGATCAGTCACCGCTGTTTTAAGGCCTTTTACCGGTGAATCTTTCACTTCAATATTTTTCGCACCTAATGCTTGTAATTTCGATTTAATCTCAGCATCAGTCGCCATAGCTGTGGCAGAAGCTGTGATTAAAAGTGCGGTCAGTAATTTTTTCATTTTTATTCCTAAATATCTAAACAACAAAGATTAGAATTATAAATGGATCGATGATTTGTGCAAGCCAAACTACCCAAAAAACTGAAAATGACTTATACTTCTGCCGCTTATAGAGGTTTATTTATTATGTTTGAAATTAATCCAATCAAAAACAAAATCGCCGACCTTTCCGAGCGCACTTCTGTGCTTCGGGGGTATCTTTGACTTCGATGCAAAAGTTGAGCGTTTAGAAGAAGTTAATGCCGAATTAGAACAACCCGATGTGTGGAACGAGCCCGAAAAAGCCCAAGCGCTTGGGAAAGAACGCGTTTCACTTGAACAAGTGGTTGATACCATCAAGAATTTAGAACAAGGTTTAGAGGATGTTGAAGGGCTTCTTGAATTAGCCGTTGAAGCGGAAGATGAAGAGACCTTCAATGAAGCCGTTGCTGAATTAGATGAGCTTGAACAACAACTTGCCAAATTAGAGTTCCGCCGCATGTTTAGCGGTGAACATGATGCATGCGATTGTTATGTCGATTTACAAGCGGGCTCTGGTGGTACAGAAGCACAAGACTGGACAGAAATGTTACTTCGCATGTACCTTCGCTGGGCTGAAAGCAAAGGCTTTAAAACTGAGTTAATGGAAGTCTCTGATGGCGATGTCGCCGGCTTAAAATCCGCGACGATTCGTGTCAGTGGCGAATATGCTTTCGGTTGGTTACGTACGGAAACCGGTATTCATCGTTTAGTGCGTAAAAGCCCATTCGACTCCAATAACCGTCGCCATACTTCATTCGCAGCGGCTTTCGTTTATCCTGAAATTGATGATAATATTGATATTGAAATCAATCCAGCAGATTTACGTATTGACGTTTATCGTGCGTCCGGTGCGGGTGGTCAGCACGTCAATAAAACGGAAAGTGCTGTGCGAATTACTCACATGCCAAGTGGAATTGTCGTGCAATGTCAAAACGATCGTTCTCAACACAAAAATAAAGATCAAGCCATGAAGCAGTTAAAAGCGAAATTGTATGAGCTTGAGTTACAAAAGAAAAATGCGGACAAACAAGCGATGGAAGATAATAAATCGGATATCGGTTGGGGCAGCCAAATTCGTTCTTATGTGCTAGATGATGCGCGCATTAAGGATCTCCGCACAGGCGTGGAAAATCGTAATACACAAGCCGTACTGGATGGCGATCTCGATCGCTTTATTGAGGCAAGCTTGAAAGCGGGACTTTAATCATCTCTTTGATACAAAAAAAGTGCGGTCAATTTTAACCGCACTTTTTTATTACACTTCTTCTTTTTCTTTCAGTTTATTCTTACCTAGCACCGTATCTTTCATCACCGTAAGCAATTCTTTTTGAACATGAGAAAGTTTTGGTTTTTCCGACTTTTCAAATGCCAATGGACGGCAAAACTCCATAGCTTTAATACCTAATCTAGCCGTCAACAATCCTACTCCAATCCCCTGAGCGGCACGAGCGGAAAGTTTCGCGGTAATATCTTGCGAAAGCCAATCCATTCCTAAATCTTGCACTATTTCAGTTGCACCCGCAAAAGCAAGATTCACCAATACCATTCTGAGCAAACGAAGACGAGTAAAATAACCAAGCTCTATCCCATAAATCGATGCAATTTTATTGATTAAACGAATATTGCGCCACGCAATAAAAAACATATCAATAACGGCCAAAGGACTAATTGCCACAATCA
>CAKAQT010000030.1:0-10375 GCA_916720325.1 Parahaemophilus parainfluenzae | reverse complement strand
AAGGTGGTCGTTTCTTACTGAATAATGGTATTGCTAACGTCAATGCAACCTTTGCTGACGGTTCTGTTCTAGTGCCTAATAAATTTGACGAAGAAATTCTGCCTCAATTACAACAAAATCCACAAAAAGCGGTGTCAGTGCAGGGTACTGGCTCATTTGTGGGGGCTGAAAATGCGGTAGTTGAAACACCTCGCACTTATGATTTCTTTGCCGTTAAAAATGAAAGTAATGCAAATACGCTGAAAGTGACCGTTCAGAAAAAAGCCCTTGCATCTGCAGCCACCACTGAAAATGAAGTGGCTATCGCCAATGCCTTAGATGCTGCAACAAGCAGTGCAGCATATCAAAACCTCATTTGGGGAACAAAAGAGAATGCTCGCCAAGCCTTTGCTCGTTTAAGCTATGATGAAGATCTCGCCGCTCAACAACACAACGTGTTAAATGGCTTATTGCTTCGTCAGCAACTTGCCCAACCTGGTGCAGTAAGAGCGCAACTTAATACCGGTACACAAATTTGGACAAGTGGCACCTTCACCCACTTCAGCACGAATAGTTTAAGCAGTCATGCGTACAATCAACTTGTGGGTATTGATGCGACCATTGATACAAACAAACATGTAGGTGTATTTGTTGGTTCAACACAAAACAGTCATAAAATTGACCGCACTTCAAAAGAGCGTGCCGTACATTTAGGCTTAACGGCTGAACATCGTTTCAACGTATTAACACCGAAAATTGGCTTTATTCAAAGCTGGGGAAAACATGAACAACGTGCTGAATTTGCACAAGGTGTGAAAACCCATAGCCAAACACAAAATGTCTTTGCTGAACTTGCCTACACAGGCTTAAAAGGCGAACATTTTGCGATTGAACCTTATGCTGGCGTAAGCTATATGCACATCAAAAACAAAGGTGTGACAAAAGGCGAAGTGCAGTTAAAAGACAACAATCGTGATTTAATCGTCACCTCTGCAGGTTTACGTCCATCCATTCCATTTGCAATCGGTGGCGTTCAATTAAACTTATTAGGTGATGTAGCTTATCATCGTTTCCACAAAGATAAAGCCGCTGAAGGCAGCTTAGTTATCAATAACCAAGGTGTGGCGAATCTTTATGGTAAAGAATTGAAAAATATCGTCACGACAGGTGTAGCATTACAAGCTCAATTTACACCAGTATTGAGTGTGAAAGTCGGCTATCAAGGTGCTTATAACCACGATACGAAAGCGAATAATGTTAATGCAGAATTACGCTTCTCATTTTAACGATATTCAATAAGACAAAAGTGCGGTCAGTTTTCAAGAAGTTTTAAAACTCTTTGAAAATTGACCGCACTTTCAAACATTAAATTCTACGAATACTTTTTCATTAATTCATAAATTGGTTTTAATTGAGGCTCATTCTCTGTAGGTTTATAGCTTTCAAGAATGGTTTCATCCTCATTTACTAAGTAATGCACATTTGCCTCTTTTTGAAGCATAAGCTCTAAAACATCCAATCTCTCTGGGATATATCCAATCATAGATAAAGGGATTAAACCATCTTGGTTCGGTAAATTAGGATTTGCTCCTGCTTTGAGCAACGCTATCGCCGCCTCAGCATTTTTACTTCGTAATGCATAATGCAAAGGAGTCATTCCGTATATATCTTGAGCATTAACATCGACGCCATTATCAATATAGAATTGTATTAATTCTACTTTAGGTTCCGAATAGCAAAGTATCCTATGTAGATAGTTCCATTTATCTAAACTAGTAATTTTTTTTATATCTGCCAATTTGTTTTCTAAAAATATTTTTCTTAATAGCTGAAGATCATTATTAAAATTACTCTCTACAATTTTTTCTTCCAAATCCAAGTCATTAAATTTAGAAAAATCCATCTTATTTTCCTCTATTCATAAAATTTCTCATATCTTGTTTTATATCTAAGATATCATCTTTACCAGGCATCTCATTTCTATGACTACGATTTTTAGAACGATTCTCCAACCTAAAATTCTGCGGTCTAGCGTTAACGTAATCATTAAATTCCTGTCTTGTTAAACCCAATTGTTTAGCAGCCTCTTCTAATCTTCTATGCTCCCATCCTGGAATATGCCCTATATCAAATGGGCCATTCACTATTTCACCTGTTTCTTTATGAAGTAATACATTATCTGAAACCTGCTCATATTGTGAAAGAATATTTTTTCTTATAGTGAATAAAAACAAAAGGCATCAATCTGATGCCTTTTAAATTCATTAACATGAAAAATTAACGTTCGTTCCAACGTTTGATTGATTCACGAATCACCTCTTTCGCTTCTTCTACATCGCCCCAGTGCGTCACTTTCGTTGAACCTGGTTTTTTCAATGCTTTATAGTTGTTGAAGTGGAATTCAATTTGTTTGATTAATTGCGCTGGCACATCTGCAAGGCTGTTGTATGCATTGCCGGTATCGCGATCATCTGCTGGCACACAAACGATTTTATCGTCCACTTCGCCATCATCAACGAATTTCATCACACCGATAACTTTTGCTTCTAGGAATACACCTGTTGCAAGTGGTTGGCGAGTTAATAATAAAACATCTAACTCATCGCCATCTTCGTCTAAAGTTTGTGGAATGAAACCATAGTTAGTTGGTTTTGCGAAGATCGCTGGCTCAACACGGTCTAATTGGAACGCTGCAACTTTACGGTTCCATTCGATTTTGTGGCAGCTACCTTCTGGAATTTCATTTACCACATTGATAATGCCAGCATCTACATCGCCTGGCGTTAAAATTTGATTAAAATCAGCCATTGTTTTTCCTTTTTTTGATTACGTTAAAAACTTTCAGAGTATAGCAGTTTTTAGTCGATAAAAAAATATGGAAAAAACATCCTCAAAACTGACCGCACTTTCCTATCCAACGTCAATAAAACAATTGCGCAAACGTTTACTTTTAAATGATTTACTATAAAATAGCACATCTTTTTGATTATTAACCTAGGGGACTTTATGTCAAGTTTAGAAAAAACCTTTGAACTCAGCAAACGCGGTTCAACGGTTCGTCAAGAAATCATTGCGGGTTTAACCACCTTCTTAGCCATGGTGTATTCCGTGATTGTTGTGCCTAAAATGCTTGGTGATGCAGGCTTTCCGGCTGAATCAGTGTTTATCGCAACCTGTTTAGTCGCGGGTCTTGGTTCGATCTTAATCGGCTTTTGGGCAAATGCGCCAATGGCGATCGGTTGTGCCATTTCATTAACTGCTTTCACCGCATTTAGCTTAGTGATTGGTCAACATGTTTCTATTCCTGTGGCATTAGGTGCCGTATTCCTCATGGGTTTAGTGTTCACCTTAATTTCGGCAACAGGTATTCGTTCATGGATCTTACGTAACCTTCCATCAAGTATCGCTCATGGTGCAGGGATCGGGATCGGCCTATTCTTACTTTTAATCGCCGCAAATGGCGTAGGCTTAGTGGTCGGTAACCAAGCGGGTTTACCGGTTAAATTAGGCGATTTCACCTCATTCCCAGTAATGATGTCTTTAATCGGTCTTGCATTCATTATCGGCTTAGAAAAAATGAAAGTGAAAGGCGGGATTTTATGGGTTATCATCGCGATTACTATCGTTGGTTTAATCTTCGATCCAAACGTAACATTCAATGGCCAAATCTTCAAAATGCCAACCTTTGGTGAAAACTCACTTTTCTTACAATTAGATCTCCAAGGCGCATTACAACCTGCCATTTTACCAATTGTCTTTGCTTTAGTGATGACAGCGGTATTTGATGCAACTGGTACTATTCGCGCCGTTGCAGGACAAGCTGACTTATTAGACAAAGACGGACAAATCATCAACGGTGGTAAAGCTTTAACCTCTGACTCTGTAAGTAGCTTATTCTCAGGCTTATTCGGTACTGCGCCAGCAGCCGTTTATATCGAATCTGCAGCAGGTACAGCTGCGGGCGGTAAAACCGGTATCACTGCTATCGTCGTCGGCGTATTGTTCTTATTAATGTTATTCTTCCAACCACTTGCATTCTTAGTACCAGGTTACGCAACTGCGCCGGCGTTAATGTATGTGGGCTTATTAATGCTAAGCAATGTAAGCAAATTAGACTTCGATGATTTCGTGGGCGCAATGAGCGGCTTAGTTTGTGCGGTATTCATCGTGTTAACGGCAAACATCGTAACCGGTATCATGCTTGGCTTTGCGGCATTAGTGATTGGTCGCATCGTGAGCGGCGATGTGAAAAAACTCAACATCGGCACAATTATCATCGCTGTTGTACTTGTCGCATTCTACGCAGGCGGCTGGGCGATTTAATTAAATACAATCTTGATAAGGCGAACAATGGTTCGCCTTTTTTATTTCTAGCCTTAAAAAACAATCAAAAAACTAACCGCACTTTTACTTTACAAATCCCTAAATCCGCCTAAAATACAGGCCTTTAATACGGCTTGCCAAAAGCAAGCTACTGACCTGAAATCAGACAAGAGAACATTATGACAACCCCATTTAAACCTGAATTACTCTCCCCTGCGGGCTCCCTAAAAAATATGCGCTACGCCTTTGCTTATGGCGCGGATGCCGTTTATGCAGGCCAACCACGTTACAGCTTACGTGTACGTAACAATGAATTTAATCACGCCAATTTAAAAATCGGGATTGATGAAGCCCATGCACTTGGCAAAAAATTCTATGTAGTGGTGAACATCGCACCGCATAACTCCAAGCTCAAAACCTTTATCAAAGATTTACAACCTGTGATCGACATGGGCCCCGATGCCTTAATTATGTCTGACCCAGGCTTAATCATGTTGGTGCGTGAAAACTTCCCGGATATTGATATTCATCTTTCTGTACAAGCAAATGCGGTAAACTGGGCAACGGTAAAATTCTGGAAGCAAATGGGGTTAACGCGTGTGATTTTATCGCGCGAATTATCAATCGAAGAAATCGCTGAAATTCGCCAACACGTGCCAGATATCGAACTCGAAATTTTCGTACACGGTGCGTTATGTATGGCGTATTCTGGTCGTTGCTTGCTTTCAGGCTATATCAACAAACGCGACCCAAACCAAGGCACTTGTACCAATGCTTGCCGTTGGGAATACAAAATGGAAGAAGGCACCACGGATGAAGTGGGTAACATCGTGCCGAAAATCGATCCCGCTCAACAAATCGAAGTGAAAAATGTCGCACCAACCTTGGGTGAAGGTGCGGTAACAGATAAAGTCTTCCTTTACACCGAGTCACAAAAGCCCGATGAGCAAATGACGGCGTTTGAAGATGAACACGGCACTTACTTTATGAACTCAAAAGATCTGCGTGCAGTACAACACGTGGAAAAATTGGCCGCACTTGGCGTCCATTCTTTAAAAATCGAAGGCCGTACTAAATCCTTCTATTACTGCGCAAGAACGGCGCAAGTTTACCGCAAAGCCATTGATGATGCAGCAGCAGGCAAACCATTTGATGAAAGCTTAATGGATACCTTGGAATCCCTTGCTCATCGTGGCTATACCGAAGGTTTCTTACGTCGTCATACACACGATGAATACCAAAATTACGAATATGGCTACTCTATCTCTGAACGCCAACAATTTGTCGGTGAATTTACCGGTAAACGTAATGAACAAGGTATGGCTGAAGTTGCAGTAAAAAATAAATTCTTGCTTGGTGATGAAGTGGAAATGATGACACCACAAGGCAACATCGTTTTTAAAATTGAAAAAATGCTCAATCGCAAAAACGAAAATGTGGAAGCTGCACTTGGCGATGGTCATTTTGTCTTCTTAGATGTGCCACAAGACGTCCA
Organism: Parahaemophilus parainfluenzae; assembly: GCA_916720325.1. Taxonomy (GTDB): domain Bacteria; phylum Pseudomonadota; class Gammaproteobacteria; order Enterobacterales; family Pasteurellaceae; genus Haemophilus_D; species Haemophilus_D parainfluenzae_W. Next base: position 4,578 of record CAKAQT010000030.1, on the reverse strand, counting down.
ACTTGATTATGCCTTGTTGATGCGTAACTTGGTCAACACCAACACGCGCAATCCACATAATTAATTTGTTAAAAAATTGTTGCATTTGTTAAAGGATGTACTATAATACATTCCATACCTGATTTGTTAATTCAACAACTCATAGTATGACTCCAAATATTTTGCCCTTTCACTTTTTTGAAAGGGCTTTTTTTCTTGTTCTTTCCTCCGAATAGCTCTAGACTATGCCCCATTTTTAGCTTTCATTATTTATAATTATGCGTGTTTCTGACTTTCATTTTGACTTACCTGATGAGCTGATCGCTCGTTACCCTAAAGAAGATCGCTCTTCTTGCCGCTTGTTACAACTTAATGGCGAAAACGGGGAAATTTCTCACCGCACGTTTACTGATGTATTAGATTTAATCGACGAAGGGGATTTGTTGATTTTTAACAATACGCGCGTAATCCCTGCTCGTATGTTTGGTCGAAAAGCCAGTGGCGGGAAAATTGAAGTATTAGTGGAGCGTGTTTTAAGTGAACACCATTTCTTAGCGCATATTCGTTCATCAAAAGCCCCAAAAGAAGGCGCTGAATTATTTTTAGGTGAAGATAAACTCGGTGAAAATAATGGCGTAAAAGCGATTATGATTGGTCGTCAAGATGCCCTTTTTGAAGTGGAATTAGCGGATAAAACTCGCAATGTGCTTGATGTGTTACAAGAAATCGGTCATATGCCTTTGCCGCCTTATATTGATCGCCCAGATGAAGAAGCGGATCAAGAATGCTATCAAACCGTGTATAACAAAGTACCTGGTGCAGTGGCTGCACCAACAGCAGGCTTGCATTTTGATGATGAGCTTTTACAAAAATTACACGAAAAAGGCGTTAATTTTGAATTTGTGACTTTGCATGTGGGCGCAGGCACATTCCAACCCGTACGTGTTGAAAATATTGAAGATCACATCATGCACTCGGAATATGTGGAGCTTTCTCAAGAAGTCTGCAATGCCATTATTGAAACGAAAAAAGCGGGTAAACGTGTGATTGCGGTAGGTACAACATCAGTGCGTTCTGTTGAAACCGCTGCTCTATCTGCAGAAAAAAATGGCAATCCAGATTTAATTGAACCTTATTTTTCTGATACGTCTATTTTTATTTACCCGGGTAAATCATTCCGTGTGGTGGATGCGTTGATTACCAACTTCCACTTACCAGAAAGTACATTGATTATGTTAGTGTCTGCCTTTGCAGGCTTTAGCCATACCATGAATGGCTATAAAAGTGCGGTCGAAAATCGCTATCGTTTTTTCAGTTATGGCGATGCGATGTTCATTACTAAAAATCCCAATGTGAAAGGGTTAGAATAAGTGGTTTGACTTATTTTCAACCAACTCATAAAATACCTATCAAGAAGCCTGTACTAACAGGCTTTTTTATTGAACAACAACCTACGAACTGTTTATTCGTTGAGGAAAAAAATGAAATATGAATTAGATAAAACCAGCGGCAGTGCACGTCGTGGTCGCTTGGTGTTTGAACGTCCACAAGGCACGTTCAGCGTAGAAACCCCTGCATTTATGCCAGTGGGTACTTATGGCACCGTAAAAGGCATGACACCAGAAGAAGTGCGTGCGACAGGTGCAGAAATTTTGCTTGGTAACACCTTCCATCTATGGCTTCGTCCTGGTCAAGAAGTGATGCGTAAACACGGTGATTTACATGACTTTATGCAATGGCATCGTCCGATTTTGACTGACAGTGGCGGTTTCCAAGTATTTAGTTTAGGTAAATTACGTAAAATCACCGAAGAAGGCGTGAAATTCCAAAACCCAATTAACGGTGAGCGTATTTTCCTTTCACCTGAAAAATCCATGGAAATTCAATATGATTTAGGGTCTGACATCGTGATGATTTTCGATGAATGTACGCCTTATCCTGCGACTTTCGATTATGCGAAAAAATCCATGGAAATGTCTCTTCGTTGGGCAAAACGCAGCCGCGATCGCTTTGATGAATTAGGCAATAAAAATGCGCTATTCGGTATTATTCAAGGCGGCGTATTTGAAGAATTACGCAAAGTATCACTAGAAGGTTTAGTGAATATTGGCTTTGACGGTTATGCGGTGGGCGGTTTAGCGGTAGGCGAACCAAAAGAAGACATGCACCGTATTTTAGAATACATCTGCCCACAAATTCCGGCTGATAAACCGCGTTATTTAATGGGCGTGGGTAAACCAGAAGATTTAGTGGAAGGCGTACGTCGTGGTATTGATATGTTTGACTGCGTAATGCCAACCCGTAACGCTCGTAACGGTCATTTATTCGTGACTGACGGCATTGTTAAAATCCGTAATGCAAAATATCGTGATGATACCAGCCCATTGGATCCAGAATGTGATTGCTACACCTGTAAAAACTACACCAAAGCCTATTTATATCATTTAGATAAATGCGGTGAAATTTTAGGTGCTCGCTTAAATACCATTCATAATTTACGCTATTATCAACGCTTAATGGCGGAAATTCGTCAGGCTATTGAAGACGATCGTTTTGATGATTTTGTGGTGGAATTCTATGCTCGTATGGGCAAACCTGTTCCACCATTACAGTTAGATCCTACTCAATCACCTGAAACACAATTATCAGAATAACACATGCAAAGTGCGGTCAAAAATGACCGCACTTTTTAACAAAGGAAACCTTATGCAAATCCTCGAACCTCAACAATTTGTCACTTGGAATGAACCGATTGATATGCTTTATGCCTGTCATAGCAAAGTTAGACGCTTTTGTAAGCAACTCACCATTCTTCCTGGCTACTTAGAAAAAAATGGCGTGAATCAAGCCGTATTAAATGATGTGAAAACCATTTTGCAGTATTTTAATCACGCTGCACCGCTTCATCATGATGATGAGGAAAAAAACTTTTTCCCCGCTTTAATTGAAAAAGCCCCTCAAGCGAAAGAGTCTATAGATGAATTAGAGCGCCAACACGTTACTTTGCATGAAAATTGGGTAAAACTTTCTGAACAGCTAGAAGAATTGATTGCAGAGAAACGCACTGATGTAGATGAAAGGCTGATTACGCTGTTTGTGGCGAGCTATGATAGACACATTGCCCTTGAAGAGCCGCTATTTGAGCTTGGTAAGCAATATTTATCAGCAGAACAACTCACGGCTATGGGCAAAATTATGTTTGCTCGTCGCCAAGCTTAAATCATGAAATATCAATTAAATTTGACCGCACTTTCCTGCCCGATTCCGCTTTTAACGGCGAAGAAGGCTCTGGCAAATTTAGCGCCAAATGATGAATTAGTTTTGCAATTAAATCGTCAAAGTGCAGTAGAAAATTTTGTTGTTTTTTGTGAAGAAAATCAATGTGAATTAGTGGATCAACATTGGCTTTCCGAGCAAATTTTCGAAGTTTGCTTGAAAAAAATCAATTAATCCTAAAATTCTCATTGTTATTGTCTTCATCGGCTTTTACTGAATGCCGTTTTATGGTATTTTACGCACACTTTTAACTTTTCATTTTATAAGGAAAACACAATGGAAGCACAAAGCCCAATGTCCACGTTATTTATTTTCGTGATCTTCGGTTTAATTTTTTATTTTATGATTTACCGCCCACAAGCGAAACGTAATAAAGAGCACAAAAAATTAATGTCTGAATTAGCGAAAGGCACTGAAGTATTAACCGCTGGTGGTTTGATTGGTAGAATCACCAAAGTAACCGAAGGTGCTGAAATTGTTATCGCGTTAAACGATACCACTGAAATCACGATTAACCGTAACTACATCGTTTCAGTATTACCGAAAGGTTCTGTAAAATCTCTCTAATTTAAATTCCTAAAGGGAAAACTATGTTAAATCGTTACCCATTATGGAAGAATCTAATGGTGATCCTTGTGGTCGCCATTGGTGCTTTATACTCTCTTCCAAATATCTATGGTGAAGATCCTGCGGTGCAAATTTCCGGTACTCGCGGACAACAAGCAGACACCACCGCATTAACTGAAGTACAAAATGTACTGAAAGAAAATAACCTTCCAACCAAATCTATCGTTCTTGAAAATGGCTCCATTCTTGCCCGTTTCACCAACACAGATGACCAACTTCTTGCCAAAGATAAAATTGCAGAAAAACTTGGCACTAACTACACCACCGCATTAAACCTTGCACCAGCAACACCAGCTTGGTTAAGCAGCATTGGTGCAAATCCAATGAAATGGGGTTTAGACTTACGTGGTGGGGTACGTTTCTTGATGGAAGTGGACATGAATTCTGCTTTAGCTAAACGTCAAGAACAGTTACAAGACACATTACGTAGCGAATTACGTAAAGAAAAAATTCAATTTACCGCAATTAAAAACGGTGACAAATTTGGTACCACAGTCACGTTAGAAAACGCTGACCAAATGTCAAAAGCGGCACGTATTATTCGTCAGTTACACCCAACATTAGACGTGTCTGATATTGGTGATAACACTTTAAACCTTGCGCTTTCTGAAGCATCATTAACTGAATCACGTAACTTAGCGATCGAGCAAAACTTAACGATTTTACGTAAACGTGTTGCTGAATTAGGCGTAGCTG
>CAKAQT010000029.1:0-10462 GCA_916720325.1 Parahaemophilus parainfluenzae | reverse complement strand
CTTTGATTTTCTCAATCACGTTTGTGGTTGAACAGCCATTTTCGAAATTCAATACGCGAACATCGCCGCCATTCGCCCACACTTCTTTACTGCCTGCAATCTCTTCTGGTTTGTAATCGCCGCCTTTCACCAATAAATCCGGTAAAATATCGCCGATTAAACGTTGTGGTGTATCTTCATCAAAAGAAACCACCCAATCCACAGAGGCTAAGCCTGCCAATACTGCCATACGTGCATTCAGATTGTTAATTGGACGACTTTCACCTTTTAAGCGTTTGACTGAATCATCCGTATTCACGGCAACAATTAAACGATCGCCAAGTTTGCGAGCATTTTCTAAATAAGACACATGGCCAGGGTGAAGAATATCGAAACAACCGTTTGTCATCACAATTTTCTCACCACGTGCTTTAGCATGATCTACGGCAATTTTTAATTGGCTTTCTGACATAATACCGAAACCCGTTTCTGCACGACCATGAATCGCATTTTCTAATTCCACAGTGGAAACAGTCGATGTACCTAATTTACCCACTACAATGCCTGCTGCCACATTGGCTAAATAGCACGATTCTTCAAAAGAACGACCATCTGCAAGTGCAGTTGCTAAGACGCTGATTACCGTATCGCCCGCACCTGTTACATCGAATACTTCTTTGGCAACGGTTGGTAAATGGAACGGCTCTTGATTTGGACGAAGTAATGTCATGCCTTTTTCAGAGCGCGTCACTAAAAGTGCGGTCAATTCAATGTCTGAAATTAATTTTAAACCTTTCTCAATGATTTCTTCTTCAGAACTGCATTTACCTACCACCGCTTCAAACTCTGACATATTTGGTGTCAGTAAAGTCGCACCACGATAACGTTCAAAATCTGTACCTTTTGGATCGATCAACACGGGTACGTTCGCTTTGCGTGCGATTTGGATCATCTTTTGCACATCTTTTAACGTGCCTTTACCGTAATCCGAAAGCACTAACGCACCGAAATTTTTCACTTCAACTTCTAATTTCGCTAGCAACTCTTGGCATTCTACGTTTTGGAAATCTTCTTCAAAATCCAAACGAAGTAACTGTTGATGGCGAGATAAAATACGTAATTTCGTAATGGTTGGATGAGTATCCAATGCCACAAAATTACAATCAATTTTTTGATGTTGTAATAAATTGGTTAAGGCTGTGCCTGTTTCATCTTGACCAATTAAACCTAAAATTTGCACAGGGACATTAAGAGAAGCAATATTCATTGCCACGTTTGCTGCACCACCTGCACGCTCTTCATTATCTTGTACACGAACCACAGGAACCGGTGCTTCCGGCGAAATACGATTAGTCGCACCAAACCAGTAACGATCAAGCATGACATCGCCTAACACTAATACTTTTGCTTGATTAAAATTGGCAGAATATTGAGCCATTTTGAAATCTCTCTGTTGGAATAATAAAAATTTGGCGCAATTTTACCACAACTCAAATTTGCGATAAACTACACGCCGAACTAACCAGAAAAGAATTATGAAAAACGAAAAACTCCCTCAATTTCAACCGCACTTTCTTGCTCCCAAATACTGGGGGTTTTGGCTTGGTGTGGCGATTTGGCGAAGCCTTTTGTTACTTCCCTATCCAATTCTACGTCATATCGGCAATGGCTTAGGCTGGCTTTTCTCAAAATTAAAAGTGGGAAAACGTCGTGCCACGATTGCTCGCCGAAACCTTGAACTCTGCTTCCCAGAAATGCCTGAGCAAGAACGTGAAGCCATTTTGCAAGAGAACTTACGTGCTGTTGGAATAGCAATTATTGAAACCGGTATGGCATGGTTTTGGTCTGATGCTCGCATTAAAAAATGGTCAAAAATTGAAGGGCTAAACTATTTAAAAGAAAATGCCCAAGACGGCATAATCTTTGTGGGTGTTCATTTCCTTACCCTTGAATTAGGCGCGCGTATTGTGGGCTTACATCATCCTGGCGTAGGCGTTTATCGCCCCAATGACAATCCTGTACTGGATTGGTTGCAAATTAAAGGCCGATTACGTTCAAACAAAGATATGCTAAATCGAAAAGATCTGCGTGGTATGCTCAAAGCCTTACGTAAAGGTGAAACCATTTGGTATGCGCCCGATCACGATTACGGCAGAAAAAATGCGGTATTTGTGCCTTTCTTTGCAGTAAAAGAAGCCGCAACTACGACAGGCAGTTATTATCTGCTTAAATCTGCACCAAATTGTAAAGTTGTCCCTTTTGCTCCATTGCGTAATAAAGACGGCTCAGGCTATACAGTCAGTATTTCTCCACCAGTGGATTTTTCCGATCTTTCAGATGAAACAGCAATCGCTGCAAGAATGAATAAAGTCGTGGAAAAAGAAATCTTAAAAGGTGTGGAACAATACATGTGGCTACACCGCCGATTTAAAACGCGTCCAACTGAAGATGAGCCAAGTTTGTATTCATAAGTGCGGTTGATTTTTCATCTATTTTCGAACACAAAAACGACATATCGAAAAATAAGGAAAATTTTCCTTATTTTTTTCTTGATCTTTATATAATTAAATATATAATGAATCTCGTTTTAGATAGTAAACTTGTTTTATTACAAACACACTACTGGCTAGTGCATTCCCCCCCACTCCTTTTGCACTAGCCATTTTTTTTTAAATCCCTTACCATATCTCACCTTTTTCTTTTCTCTCAAAAATGATGAACAATCTAGAACTTGAACGTTTACTAAACGAAAAACTTAGCACAGACAGAATCAATGATTACGCCCCTAACGGTTTGCAAGTAGAAGGCAAATCAGAGATCAAAAAGATCATCACGGGTGTCACCGCAAGCCAAGCTTTGATTGATTATGCCGTTGCACAACAAGCTGATGCGGTACTTGTCCACCACGGCTATTTTTGGAAAAGTGAAAATCCGTGCATCCGCGGTATGAAAGGCAAACGCATCAAAACGTTGCTTGTGAATGATATCAATTTATACGGCTACCACTTGCCTTTGGATGTTCACCCTGAATTAGGCAACAATGCAAAACTTGCTCAGTTATTAGGGATTGGCGATCTTCAACCTTTAGAAAATAGCTCAACCAGCATTCCTGTTTGGGGAACGTTAAAAGATCCTGTTACCGCTGAAGAATTTGCGCAACGTATTAAACAAGTGCTTCACCGTAAACCGTTAATTTGCACCGAAAACGGACCGCACTTAATCCGTAAAGTAGGCATTTGTACCGGTGGCGGACAAGGCTATATTGATTTAGCTGCAACACAAGGCTGTGATGCTTTTATTACCGGCGAGGTTTCGGAGCAAACAATTCACTCTGCTCGTGAGCAAGGTATTCATTTCTTTGCGGCTGGTCACCATGCAACAGAACGCTACGGCATTAAGGCATTAGGTGAATGGCTAGCGGCTGAATATGGCTTGGATGTAGAATTTAAAGATATTGATAATCCCGCCTAACTGGTACAAAGTGTGATTGATTGCCGAAAGCACACAAAACAAGTATAATCTCGTCGATTTTTTTAACTCAAACATAGGAAAAAATATGGGTTTCTTAACTGGTAAACGAATTTTAGTAACAGGTCTTGCAAGCAACCGTTCTATTGCTTACGGGATTGCAAAAGCAATGAAAGAACAAGGTGCTGAACTTGCTTTCACTTATTTAAATGATAAATTACAACCGCGCGTAGAAGAATTTGCAAAAGAATTTGGTTCTGACATCGTCCTTCCTTTAGACGTAGCGACCGATGAAAGCATCCAAAACTGCTTTGCAGAATTAAGCAAACATTGGGAAAAATTTGATGGTTTCGTACACGCTATCGCATTCGCACCAGGCGATCAATTAGATGGTGATTACGTAAACGCAGCAACTCGTGAAGGCTACCGTATCGCTCACGACATCAGTGCATTCAGCTTCGTTGCTATGGCACAAGCGGCACGTCCTTACTTAAATCCAAATGCAGCGTTATTAACCCTTTCTTACTTAGGTGCAGAGCGCGCAATTCCTAACTACAACGTCATGTGTTTAGCGAAAGCATCTCTTGAAGCAGCAACTCGCGTAATGGCAGCTGACTTAGGTAAAGAAGGTATTCGTGTAAATGCAATTTCTGCAGGTCCAATCCGTACCTTAGCAGCATCAGGTATTAAAAACTTCAAGAAAATGCTTGCTACATTCGAGAAAACCGCAGCATTACGCCGCACTGTCACTATCGAAGATGTGGGTAACTCAGCTGCATTCTTATGCTCTGATTTAGCATCGGGTATTACCGGTGAAATCGTTCACGTAGATGCAGGTTTCAGCATCACTGCAATGGGCGAATTAGGCGAAGAATAATTTTTCGTACAATCTATTTTTAGGCAGGCTTTTCAGTCTGCCTTTTCTCTTTTTTTAAATATAACTATGTTCCAAGATAATCCATTACTCGCACAACTTAAGCAACAAATCCACGATAGCAAAGAACACGTTGAAGGCGTGGTAAAAAGTACTGATAAAGCTTATGGTTTTTTAGAGTGCGATAAAAAAAGCTACTTTATTGCCCCGCCTGCGATGAAAAAAGTAATGCACGGTGACAAAATCAAAGCCACCATTGAAAAGCAAGGCGATAAAGAACAAGCTGAACCTGAAGAATTAATTGAACCAATGCTCACTCGCTTTATTGCCAAAGTGCGGTTCAATAAAGACAAGAAATTGCAAGTTTTAGTTGATCATCCAAGTATCAACCAACCTATTGGTGCTCAACAAGCCAAATCCGTCAAAGAAGAATTACAAGAAGGCGACTGGGTCGTCGCAAATTTAAAAACACACCCATTACGTGATGATCGCTTTTTCTATGCCACCATCAATCAATTTATTTGCCGTGCTGATGATGAATTAGCCCCTTGGTGGGTCACATTGGCACGTCATGAGCAATCTCGTCATCCTGTGCAAGGTGCAGAAAGTTATGAAATGTTAGATCAACAAACACGTGAAGATCTGACCGCACTTCATTTTGTCACCATTGACTCTGAAAGCACACAGGATATGGACGATGCCCTTTACATCGAACCTATCGAGCAAAATGGTACACAAACTGGCTGGCGATTAGTCGTTGCCATTGCGGATCCAACAGCTTACATTGCATTAGATTCACAAATTGAAAAAGATGCGAAACAGCGTTGTTTCACCAATTATTTGCCGGGCTTCAACATTCCTATGTTGCCGCGTGAATTATCTGATGAATTATGCTCATTAATGGCAAATGAAACTCGTCCTGCATTAGTGTGTTACATTGAAACGGATCTTGCAGGTAATATTACGGCTAAACCGCGTTTTGTGTCCGCTTATGTGCAATCTAAAGCAAAATTAGCCTATAACAAGATTTCAGATTATTTAGAACAAGTACCGGATGCATGGCAACCGGAAACACCTGAAATTGCCCAGCAAATTGATTGGTTACATCAATTTACTCAAGCGCGTATTCAATGGCGTAAAACGCATTCTCTTTTATTTAAAGAGAAACCGGACTACTCCTTTATTCTCGCTGAAAATGGCAAAGTGAAAGAAATTAAAGCGGAATATCGTCGTATTGCAAATCAAATCGTGGAAGAATCCATGATCATTGCCAACATTTGTGCCGCTCAATTCTTAGCGGAGCATGCACAAACCGGTATTTTCAATACACATACTGGCTTTGATAAGAAGTTCTTAGAAAATGCCCATAATTTCTTAATGGCAAATTTAGCCAATGAAGAAAATCAAGCTGAACTTGCTGAACGTTATTCAGTGGAAAATTTGGCAACCTTAAAAGGTTATTGCCAAATGCGTCATGATATTGAACCGATTGAAGGTGACTATTTAGAATTCCGTTTACGTCGTTATTTAACCTTTGCGGAGTTTAAATCCGAACTCGCTCCACATTTTGGGCTTGGATTAGAAGGTTATGCGACCTGGACATCGCCTATCCGTAAATATTCCGATATGGTGAACCATCGTTTAATTAAAGCCGTGCTCACACAGCAAGCTTGTGAAAAACCACAAGATGAAGTGCTTGCTCGCTTGCAAGAAGCCCGTCGCCAAAATCGCTTGGTTGAGCGTGATATCGCAGACTGGTTATATTGTCGCTATCTTGCTGACAAAGTCGCTGAAAATGCTGAATTTGATGCAGAAGTGCAAGATGTGATGCGTGGCGGTTTACGTGTTCAATTATTAGAAAATGGTGCATCCATGTTCGTACCAGCTTCCACGTTGCATCCAAATAAAGATGAAATGCAAGTGAATGCTGATGAATTAGCACTGTATATTCAAGGGGAACGCCGTTACAAAATCGGTGATTTGGTGAAAGTGAAACTTACCGAAGTACGAGAAGAAACTCGCAGTATTATCGGTCAATTAATCATTTAATGACCACTTCCCTCTATCTAGAAATACCGCTCGTTACACAACAGGCGGTATTTTTTTATAGAACCTAAGTTATAAAAATATTTTGTACGTCTATAGTATTAAATAAAAGGATTATTGGGATATATTGAAGAACATCAAGATGAGATATTGATATGATATCCCCGCCTTCAAGGCGGGGATAAAATAGATATTTAGGTAGAATTACATTTTAGGAATTTCTACGCCAGATGAAAGCACATCTTGAATATCGGATTTTAAGACATCTGCTTTTGGTCCATAAATCGCTTGGATACCAGAACCTTTCACGATAAAGCCCATTGCACCCGCTTGTTTCCAGCTTGCTTCATCACCCACTAAATCTGGATTATGCACGGTGATACGTAAACGTGTCATACAAGCATCAACATCTGCAATATTATTACGTCCACCAAGTAAGTTGATGATTTGAATAACTTGCGTGCTAGCATCCGCAACTTTTGGCTCATTGCTAGGAGCTTCATCTGAACCTTTTGCATCATAGTTACCATTACGGCCTGCTGTCGCAAGGTTAAATTTCTTAATCATAAAGTTCGCGATAAAGAACATAGCCACTGCAAAGAGGATAGATACCCAAATAAAGTTGATTACATCCATACCAATGCCGGCTTTAATCGCCATTGGTGTACGTGTTAAGAACTCAATGTTACCGAATGAATGCACACGTAAGTCAACAATATCTGCCATGGCGAAAGCACAACCTTGTACTAACGCATAAACAATATAAAGCGGTAATGCAACAAACATAAACATGTATTCGATTGGCTCTGTTACACCTGTTAAGAACACCGCAAGTGCAGAAGAAAGGAAAATACCTTTATAGAGTTTTTTCTTGTCTTCATCCACATTGATATACATTGCGAGGGTCAAGCCCATTAAGATACCGGTTGAACCAATCATTTGTCCTACTTTGAAGCGAGCAGGTGTCACAGTTGAAAGAAGTTCGTTATATTGCGTTAAATTACCTGCATCTTTAAGGTTGATTAAGTCAGTCACCCAGGCAAGCCAAAGTGGATCTTGACCAAATACTTGTTTACCTTGTTGTGCACCGGTTAAGAACTCATAAGTACCGCCTAATGAAGTGTAGTTCATTGGGATAGTCAACATGTGGTGTAAACCAAACGGAAGTAATAGACGCTCTAAGGTACCATAAATAAATGGTGCTAAAATTGGCGCTGAGTTTTGTGAGTTCGCAATCCATTGACCGAAATGATTAATACCGGTTTGAACTAAAGGCCAGAATAATGATAGGAAGATCGCCACTAATACAGAACGATAAATAACAACGAAAGGAACGAAACGTTTACCATTAAAGAAAGTGAGTACTTCAGGTAATTTACGGAAATTGTAGTAACTATTGAAGGTTGTTGCCCCCACAAAACCCGCAATAATACCGACGAATACCCCCATATTCAACGCAGGCTGTCCTAGAATATTCACAAAGTAATGTGCAACTGGGATTTCTCCTGCAAATACGGTACTTACGTGAGCATTTGGATCCGCTAGCATTTCAAGTTTCACACCGAAAAAGTTACCGGTAATTAAGTTAATTAAAATGAAAGCCAGGCCTGCGGCAAATGCTCCACCCGCACGCTCATTTGCCCAGCTACCACCAATCGCTAAAGCAAATAATAAATGAAGGTTACCGATAATCCCCCAACCAATTTGGGCGATAATGTTTCCGACAAGCGCTAGCCATTCCGCATCGCTAATCAAAGGCAGTGAGTTACCAATACTCACCATTAAACCCGCGGCTGGCATCACAGCAATCACAACCATTAGGCACTTACCGAATTTTTGCCAAAATTCAAAACTGAGCATTTTTTTCATATTGATTCTCCTACAAGATGAGAGCTACTTCTACGCCAAAATGGTCGGAAACAATCGGTTTATTTTTTCCATTAAAAATAACCTGACTGGATAAAACCCTTTTTGCTTGGTTTAAAAAAATATAATCTAATCGCTTTTCTTCACTATGGCCTTTCCAGCCGTCAATCGCTTTCTCTACAGTGATACCGCTATCCTTCTGTTCTGCCATTTCAAAGGTATCGAATAAGCCTAAAGATTTAATCTGCTGATAAGCTTGCTGATCGCTTATTGCATCAGTATTGAAATCACCCATCAGGATTTTAAGATTCGCACTTTGACTTCGCTCTACAATATAACGAACATTATCAAGCTGGTTTTCACCATCACAATTTGGCAAATTGATGTGGCAAGAATAGCATTCAATTAACTGGCCTTGATATTCTACCGTCAAGCCAATGATTTTACGCGAGAGAATCGAGTCAAGACGTTGATGTTGGCTACAATAAAACGCATCAACACCATAAACAGGCAAACGCGTTAAAAATGCAATGCCTTCATCATATTTATCGTAACCAATATGCGAATTGCTCCAAAAAAGCGAGTATTTCTGTGCAACGCGTTGATTGATTTTATTCAACAGAATGACACCATAGTTATCTTGCTTTAACGTTGGCGAAATAGCAGGAGCCGACATCAATTGATTAACCTCTTGTAAGGCAATGATGTCATAACCCTTTTCCACAATAGTCTCAGCAAGAATCTCTATTTTTTCCGCTTGGTTAGCTTCTAACCAAGCGTGTACATTCAGGGTAAGTAGTTTCATTGCTTCCCCTTAGCCCTCACAATGCCAAATGTCTGCATTATATTGAGCAATAGTGCGGTCAGATGAGAAGAAGCCCGCTTTTGCGATATTGTGCACCACTTTCTCATTCCAACTATCTTGATCTTCATAATCGGCTAAGATTTGTTCTTTCGCTTCGACATAAGCATTAAAGTCAATTAACGTCATAAACCAGTCTTTATTCAATAATTCGTTATAAAGACGTTCTAAACGTGTTTTATTGCCTAATTTCACCACGGCAGGATTCAGAATAAAATCGACCGCTCTTTTAATCTCTTTGTCGTTTTCATAATATTCTTTTGAAACATAACCCGCTGTTTCATAAAGTTTAATAATGCTTTCTGAATCTTTACCGAATGTATAGATATTTTCAGCGCCTGCTAATTCTGCAATTTCAACATTAGCCCCATCCATTGTGCCTAAGGTTAACGCCCCATTCAGCATAAATTTCATATTACCTGTACCGGAAGCTTCTTTAGAGGCAAGTGAAATTTGTTCTGAAATATCGGTTGCTGGAATCAGTTTTTCTGCCACGCTCACATTATAGTTTTCCACCAAATGTACGTTTAAATACTTGTTCACTTTAGGATCATTATTGATTAACTCAGATAAACAAAGAATTAAGTGAATAATATCCTGTGCAATCACATAAGCAGGTGCAGCTTTTCCGCCAAAAATCACGGTAATTTTACGTTTTGGTAATTTGCCTGCTTTAATTTCTAAGTATTTATGAATCACATAAAGCGCATTCATTTGTTGGCGTTTATATTCATGGAAACGCTTAATTTGCGTATCAATGATTGAGTTTTCATCTAACTCAATACCTTTATTTTCTTTAAGGTACGCTTTTAGTGCTAATTTGTTTTCAAACTTAATTTTCGCTAATTGTTGATGAACCTTTTTATCATCTTTAAAGGCTAACAATTTCTCTAACTTCGTTGCATCATGCAAATACTCATCACCAATCAATTCTTTAATATAAGCGGCTAATGCTTGGTTAGAAAACTCTAACCAACGACGGAAGGTAATGCCGTTTGTCTTATTATTGAATTTTTCAGGATATAACGCATAGAACGCTTTAAGTTCCGAATTTTTCAAAATCTCCGTATGTAATGCTGCCACACCATTTACAGAATTTGAAAAGTGAATATCCATATGCGCCATATGCACACGTTTTTGTTTATCAATAATTTGTACTGCTAGATCTTTATATTCTGCACGCACTAATTTATCTAATTTTTTAATGATCACCACCAAATGCGGCACCACTTCATCTAAATAAGCGAGTGGCCATTTTTCTAATGCTTCAGCTAAAATTGTATGGTTTGTATAGCCCACCATATTACGTACAATTTCAACCGCTTCAGCAAACTTAATTTTATGTTTTTCGGTTAATAAGCGAATTA
>CAKAQT010000028.1:0-10727 GCA_916720325.1 Parahaemophilus parainfluenzae | reverse complement strand
TATCGTCTGTTTTATCCTATTAAATGGTCAAACTATGAATTATTTTTTTACTTTTTTCCTTCAAGCACTTTTACCCTTTTCATTACTGCTCGGTGTTTATCACAGCAAACAATCCGCTGTGAGTGCAAAAAAAATAATTTGGCTTAGCTTATTTGGCTTTACTGCCGGTATCGTACTACGTCTTAGTTTACCTACGGGACAAATGACCAATTTAGTGCTCAATGGCGTAATATTGGCACTATTGTTTATCTTTGCCTTATGTTTAATTTTCGGTAAAGGTCGCTTACCGGCCTTCTGGCAAACGGTATTAATGCTTATCGCAGGCAGCTTCTGGGCAAAAGATCCTAACATTACCGCGCTTGTTTCTACTGATGTCATCAACACAGACTCAATCCTGCACATAAGTGCGGTCATTTTTGCCTTTGTTTTTTGTTTATGTTTACAAGGTTGGATCGATTTACTTTTAAAACAAGCGGGAAAAACACAACAAAAATCGACCGCACTTTTAAAAGGTGTAATGGGCCTTCTCTTAATTTGCTTACTGGTTCCACTTATTGGCGAACTCTTATTAATTTTAATGAAGCTTCAAGTGCTTGAACTCACCAAACTACGTTTAAGCTTTGTTGCGAAATCAGGCGAAATCACTCGTTGGTTAAATTACATCTGTGCAGCCTTACTCTTCGTTGTACTTGCCATCTTCTACGGCAAAATTCATTTATCACGTAAGCAACAAGTTAATGCGACACAAGAACCTATTGAAAAACGCCAAAAATTAGCCGCATTGCGTACCTCCTCTCGCTTACTTGGTTGGGGCTATTTGGCCTTAGCGATTATTTTTGCTACACAGCTTTATTGGGAGCAAATTGCTTCTCGTCCACCACAACTTTCAGAAGCTATTCCTTTGACCTTAGATGAAAAGCAACAAGTCCATATTCCAATTGAACAAGTAAAAGACGGTAAATTACACCGTTTTGTCTGGATTGCTGATGACGGTAAAGCCGTACGTTTCTTTGTCATTAATCGTCAACCAGATAAATTGAGTCTAGCTGCGGTATTTGATGCCTGCTTGCTTTGTGGTGACCAAGGCTATGTGATGGAAGGTAACCAAGTCGTTTGTGTAGGCTGCGGCGTACATATGTTTATTCCATCTATTGGTAAACCGGGTGGCTGTAATCCTGTGCCGATTGAAGATTGGCAACAAACTGAGACTGAAATTCTCATTAATCGAACCAGCTTAGAAGAAGGGTTAAATTTATTTAGCACGATTGTTGAAATCGATGTAAAAGATCCGATTAGTGGTGCCCAAATGAAAAACACTAAAACGGAGCACAAATATAATTACGAAGGTAAAACTTACTTCTTTGAAAGTGAGAAAAATCTTGATTTATTCCGTGATAACCCTGAAAAGTATTTAGGTAAGGGGGAATAATGCTAGCAAGAATGTTATTTCAATCTTGGCGTTTCAGCATTAAACGTAAACTGTTGGCCGTTATTACTATTTTCTTAGCGGCTGGCTTAGTCTCTGCGCTCTTGGCGGTATCCATTGATATTGGCGATAAAATGGCAAAAGAGCTCAAATCTTACGGAGCCAATATTTTAGTTGAACCTGCAAGTAATGCAGCCTTGCCTGATGAACTCAGTCATAACGCAGATTTAAGTAGCCAAGATTTTCTCGATGAAAAAGAGCTGCCGAATATTAAAGATATTTTCTGGCGAAATAATATCGTTGGTTTTGCACCCTTATTAAGTGCAGATGTAAAAGCGGAAACGCTTTCCACAAACACTCACGATAAATCAACCGCACTTGGACAAATTAATGTGTTAGGTACGTTTTTCGATCACAACATCCCTGTACCAGATGAAGATGATTACCACACAGGACAAAAAATCATTAGTCCTTATTGGCATGTGCAAGGGGAATGGGTCAACGATCTTGAAACACCTGAAGGAGAATTTATTCCTGCATTGATTGGTGAGCAATTGGCTCAACGAACTGGCTTAAAACAAGGTGATAAAATCCAGCTTCGCTATCAAAATAATGAGCTAGATAATCAAAGTGCGGTTGAAATTACCGGTATTTTATCCACGGGTGGGACTGAAGATAATCAATTAGTCATGCCGCTCAACGCTGTGCAAAAATTACTGGGCTTAGAAGGAAAAATTCAATCAGTTAAAGTCTCTGCGCTTACCGTACCTGAAAATGATCTTTCTCGTAAAGCCCGTGCTAATACCGATGCATTGGATGCGGAAGAGTACGATCGTTGGTATTGTACGGCTTATGTCTCGTCTATTTCACACCAATTAGAAGAAGCCATTTCTGGTGCCATTGTTCGCCCAATTTGGCAGGTTGCTGCATCAGAAGGGGTCGTCATTGGTAAAATCCAGTTATTGCTTGCTGTTGTGACTCTCGCAGCCTTAATCGCCGCTGCTATGGGCATAGCCTCATTAATGAGTACAGGGATCATTGAGCGCTCAAAAGAAATTGGTTTGATGAAAGCCTTAGGTGCCTATCAATGGCAAATCGCCTTATTGTTTTATTGTGAAGCCATTATCAGTGCCTTAATTGGTGGCTCGCTTGGTTGTATTGCTGGTTGGGGCTTAGCAAGATTTATTGGTTCGGCCCTATTTGGCGTTCCGCTAAGTTTTGCTTGGATTGTAATCCCTTGCGTATTGATGCTGTCTATTTTAATTGCTGTAGTGGGTACTTGGTTCCCAGCTCATCGTATTGCCAAACTTTACCCTGTGGAGGTGCTCTATGGCCGCCAATAAAAGTATGTTTTGGCGTTTAATCTTCCAAGCATTACGCCTACGTTTACAACGAGTATTTATTATCTTCTCTGCCCTGACTGTTGGTGCGTCCATTGTGACGGCAATGGCTGCGGTCTATTTCGATATTAATACCAAAATGAGTCAAGAGCTCCGTACTTTCGGGGCAAACTTTTACATCGGTGCAGCCAATGGTGGATTGATGAAGGAACGCCAATTAAAGCAAATTCTGCACAATGCACCGGATAATTTCATTACCGCTGCCAGTCCTTATTTATATGGTGTTGCGCGAAGTGATTTAGAAAAAATCGTGATTATGGGCGTCTGGTTTGAAGATATGCATGTGCTTGCACCTTATTGGCAAATTACCGGCTCAGCCATTAATGTGAATTTTGATGATCGCAATGCCATGATTGGGAAAACCTTAGCAGAACGCCTCAACTTAGGTGTTGGAAGTAAATTAACGCTGTCTAAAAATGCGGTTGAAAAACATGAATTCACAATAAAAGGTATTGTTGAGGCAGGTGATGCCACAGACAACATGTTAATCGTGAATTTAGAGTTTGCCCAAAATTGGTTGGATAAAGAAGGATTAGCAAACAACGCCTTGCTCAATGTAAAAAATGAACAAGGTAATGTCGCACAATTTGCCCAAGACATTATGCAACATCAACCTGATCTGACTGCACGACCGATTCGAAAAGTCTCCGCTTCTGAAGGGCAGATTTTAGATAAAATCAAAGGATTGATGGGGTTAATCTCATTGGTCATTTTGATTCTCGCCACCCTTTGTGTGAATACCACGTTGATTGCGATTGTTGGTGAGCGAGCAAAAGAATTTGCGCTACAAAAAGCTTTAGGTGCCAAACAGAGTGACATCATTAAACAGATTAGTACCGAGATTCTGATCATTGCACTTTGTGCAATTGTAGCGGGACTGATTCTCGGCTACATCTTGGCTCAATTACTTGGATTAACCGTATTTAAATCTTATATTGATATGCGTCTACCGGTTATTCCAATTACTATCGTCTTATCGTTATTGGTTGCCTTTATTGCGGTGATTGTACCAACCAAACGAGCTTTAAATATTCAAACCGCAAATGTGTTAAAAGGGGAATAAAATGAGTGAATTTGTAATTGAAACGCAACATTTATATAAACGATTCGGGCAAGTCACCGCTTTAGAAGATATTAATATTCAAATTCGCCAAGGTGAATTTATTGCGATAATGGGTGCATCAGGTTCAGGTAAAACAACGCTGATGAATATTCTGACCGGCTTAGATACGGCTAGTGAAGGTAAAGTCATTCTAGATGGTGTCGATGCGGCACAATTGGATGAAATCGGTCGTCAGCGTTTCCGTGCAGAAAAAATTGGTCTAGTCTTCCAACAATTCCATTTAATTCCTTATTTGACCGCACTTGAAAATGTGATGCTGGCTCAGCACTATCACAGTGTGATTGATGAAGCATCGGCTAAAGCGGTACTCGAACAAGTGGGATTAGGTCATCGTATTGATCACCGTCCAAGCCAACTTTCTGGAGGCGAACAACAACGGGTATGTATTGCTCGCGCATTAGTGAACCAACCTCCAGTTATTTTTGCCGATGAACCTACAGGTAACCTCGACGAAAAAAATGAAGCCCTTGTACTGGATTTACTACAAGAATTAAATCGCCAAGGGAGAACCATTGTGATGGTGACACACAATCCAGAATTGGGTGAGTTAACCGATCGTGTTATTTATCTCCATCACGGAAAATTTGTAAAAGAGGAAATCCATGAAAAATAAATTTGTCAAACTACTTGCCATAAGTGCGGTCATTTTTGGCAGCGTTTCTTGTAAAGATGAAGTCGCTGCAATTGGTCAAAAAGCACCAGACATCGCTGCCTATGATTTACAAGGTAAAGAAGTGAAACTTGATGATTGGAAAGGCACTCGCTTACTGACATTCTGGTCTGAAACCTGTGGACGATGTGTCGCAGAATTAAAAGAGTTCGAAAAATTGGCCGAAGCTAATCCAGATAAAGTTCAGCTTATCGCCATTAATGTAGATGGAGATAAAGTGGATACTAGAGCTGTGGTCGCCAAACGTCAGCTTACGTTGCCCGTTATCAAAGACCAATTAAAAATTACTGCTGAACGCTATCAGCTTATCGGCACGCCAACAAGTTTTGTGATTACGCCTGAAGGTAATATTCAGGCTAAATATGAAGGCGCGATTCCCGCAGAGGATTTAGATAAATTATTTAAAGGCTAGCCAAAATGAAAAAACGAATTTACTTACTCTCTACACTTTTACCCGTTTTAGGCTTTTTATTTGCGATTCCAGCCCTTTCTGCCGAAGCTGACTTAGTGAAAGCAGAAAAGGTATATAAACGCTCTTGTGCAACTTGTCATGGGAAACAAGGCGAAAAACCAGCAATGGGTGAATCAAAAATTATTAATCAACTTAAACCGGAAGAAATTTCAACCGCACTTTCAGAACGAAAAGCAGGAAATATTCCTAGTGCAGGAAGCCCTGCAAAACAACGTTTAAGTGAGCAAGATATTCATAATTTAAGTGAATATATTCAAACACTAAAATAGTTTTTGAATTTTTTTTAAACTAATTTTAAAATGTAAGGTCTTAGAAGGGGCTTAGTTTTTATAAGCTAAGAAATTTTTATATATCAATAAAGGATTGTTTATGAACAAATTCACTAAAATCAGTGCAACTGCATTATTTGCATTATTCTTAACTGCTTGTGATAAACCAGCAGATAAACCGGCTCCAGCAAAACCTGAAACAACTCAGCCTGCGCCAGAAGCTAAACAAGAAGCAGCTAAACCGGCTGAAGCGGCTAAACCAGCTGAAGCAACGCCTGCTCAAGAACAAGCTGACTACAACAAATTACTTGAATGGAATGCAAGCCAAGCTCAAGCTCAAATGGCTGCACAACAAAAACTTCAATCTGATTTAACTGCTGCGGTTCAAGCAAAAGATGAGAAGAAAATTGAAGAAGCAATCAAAACTTTCAACAAAACTGTTGAAGATACAATTGCAAGCTTAGATAAATTAGATATTACAGCACCTTCAGTGAAAAGCATTAAAGATCAAAATAAAGAAGTGCTTTCATTATCAAGCGAATTATTAGTTGATCAATTAAACTTAGCAACTAAAGCGCCAACTGAAGAACAAACTAAAGCTTACCAAGCTAAAGTTGAAAAACTACAAGCTGCAGTAGCTAAATTACAAAAAGACGGTGCTGATTTAGCACAAAAATTTGCACCTGCAGCACCAGCTGCTCCAGCTGCAAAATAATTAATCGTTAAGATGAAAAAAACCTTACTGTAGAAAGTAAGGTTTTTTTATGCGCTTATTTTAGTATTTTGCTTTTTAACACATCCACAAATCGCTCTGTTGCTCCTTCCCAACGATCTAAATATAACGCAGGCTCAATCAATTCTAATTCATTCAATAGAAATTGATTGTTAATAATCGTTCCATCTACTCGTGCATAGACAGGCATTTCTGGCAATTTATGTAAAACATGACGAGCGGTTTCAATAATATGACGATCAACCTCAACAGGGATAATTTCAACTTTATATTGTGAATTCGCTCGCCATTCATTTTGAGGTGGCTGTCGGCGAATAGCATGACTAAATACACCATTGAAAAAAATCAAGCTAGTTTCACCATTTGTCGCCACTTCAGGAATAAAGGGCTGTAGCACAACTTGCTCACCATATGCAGAAAGATTAGGTAACGCTTCACCTTGTTTTAGTTTTGTCACCAAATTACCACTCTGCCCTACAGCAGGTTTAATAACAAATTCAGGCCAATCTTGGCGTTCAAGTGCGGTCAAAATTTCAGATGTTTTTGTTGAGCAAATAATAGTGGGAACGACATTGATACCCCAATTCTGTAAATCACATAAATAGCCTTTATGGCTATTCCATAGCATTAATTCTGCGGGATTAATGAGCGCATTCTTATGCAGTTTAATCCATTGAGTAAATTCATCATAGAAATTTGCATAATCCCACGCCGCTAAAGGCAGAATAAACTGACTCTGTAATGTTTCTTGCCAAGGCAAAAATTGAGTAGGGATACCCTGATTAGAAAGTTGTGTTTGAACAGGAATAAGATTTTGAGGAACTGAAGGATACGTTTTGCAAGTCGTGATTGTAAGCATAGTAAATGATAATGGATTTAAACATAAAGAAGATGCGCCAATCATCAAACTGGCGCATCGATTTCAGCGACTATTTTACTTGAGCAAAATATTTTTCAAGACGACCTTTGTTCGTCATTGATTTCTTCTCAAGATCTTTCACCACTTTCTCAGCTTGTTCTTTGTTAGGTAGATTATCACCCACTTGAATCACACCATTCATATTCATTGAACGATGTACAGGACAGGTATAAACATAAACCCCCTCTTTATCTAAAGTGATCGTGAGTTCCTGATCTTCTTCAGATTGGAATTTTTGTGCACCTTCAGGAATCGCTTTGCTGTGCACAAAGTGACTTTTATTTTCTGGACGGAATGTCACGGTATCACCTGGTTGTACTTTTAAATAACCCGGTTCAAAAACCATTGAGCCTTCACTGTTTGAATTCAACATTTTGATGTCATAATGTGCGGCTTGAGCAGCAAAACTTAATCCTAATAATGCTGCAAGTGCGATTTTTTTCATTTTCATTTCCTTCTTAAGAATGTGCTGATTTACGCTGTGGACGAACCACCGGCAAACCTGCACTACATTGTAATAATTCAACGTTTACACGATATAAACGATTAATGGTTTCTACTTGTAAAACATGATGCGCATCGCCCACGCCTTGCACTTTACCTTCACCAAGTAAAATCAACTCATCTGAAAATTGAGCGGCAAGACTTAAATCATGTAATACCATTATAGTAATCAGATTTTTCTGTTTCGTATAGGTGTAAACTTCTTCTAAGAGATTAAGCTGATGATGCATATCTAACGCACTCACTGGCTCATCCAACATTAAAATCTGTGGCTCACGTAATAAAACCTGAGCAAACATCACCATTTGACGCTGTCCACCACTGAGATTCAGAATATCACGATGGGCTAAATGACCAATGCCTAATTGCGCCATAATACTCGCTGCTTCAGTGAGCAGCTCATCGCTTACTCGCATCGTTAGACTATCCATTCGTCCCAAAAGGACAACTTCAAGTGCGGTCAAGCTTGCATCTACTCGGCTATCTTGAGGCATATAGCCAATTGGTTTACGCCAATCTGCTAACTTCGTCCGTTCTAGCTGTTTGCCTTGATAGGTAATCATTCCTTCATGTGGTAATTCACCAAAAATGGTTTTCAGCATGGAGGATTTTCCCGTACCGTTTGGCCCAAGTACCGTGTACACTTTACCTTCTTCAAAACGGACATTAATGTGATCAGCAACGGTGAGATCACCTCGTTTTACCGTAAGATTTTTTAATTCTAACATTATTGTCCCCGCTTGTTATTTAAAATAATCCAAAAGAAGAAAGGCACCCCAATAAAAGAGGTAACAATCCCCACTGGGAACAATGCGCCAGGGATAATAACTTTGGATAATACCGAAGAAAGGGATAAGAATGCTGCACCGACTAACATTGCGCCCGGTAAGAAGAAACGTTGATCTTCACCAAGTAACATTCGAGCAACATGTGGTGCAACTAAGCCGATAAAGCCAATCACGCCCACAAAACTAATTGCCGTCGCCGTCATCATTGCGACAAGAACTAATACCTTGATACGTAATACTTGTAAATTGATGCCAAGACTCGCTGCACGATCTTCACCTAAACGAAGTGCGGTCAATTTCCAAAGCTCTTTTGAAAGTAATGCGACACAAATTGTAGTTACAAGAATAATGATGATTAAGCTTTGCCACGTCGCTTTATTTAGACTACCAAATAGCCAGAATAGGATTTGTTGCGAGACTTCCGGCGCCGAAATAAATTGCACCAATGAAAGTAAAGATTGGAAAATAAAGAGCAATGCGATCCCTACCAACACGAGCATTTCAGAGCTAAAACGACGTTTAGAGGCAAATAAGAAAAGAATTCCCGAGGCAAGCATAGTCATGATAAATGCACCAATTGGCACGGCAACTTGTACGGGTAAACCAAAACTTCCGAAAGCAATCACTATAGAGGCACCAAAACCTGCCGCAGCCGCGAGACCTAATGTATAAGGACTCGCCATAGGATTATTTAATAAAGTTTGGATCTCTGCCCCACCAACAGCCAATGTTGCCCCCACTACAAGCGCCATCAATGCCATCGGTAAACGTAAATTATGCACAATATTGTTCGTCATTTTATCGACTTCACCAATGCCGAATAAGGCGTTCACAACTTCCGACACCGATAGCATCGCAGGACCAGTCATCACATCAAGGATTAGACTAACCACGCCAATCACAAGAAAAGATAAAATAACAAACCAGCGTTTGCGTTCAAGCTTACGCTGGTTAGCCACAATATCTGCTACAACAGAATTGTTTTTCATTGATTAATGTTTCCCTTATTTGGTTTCAGGGAAAAGATAAATCGTACCTTCCGGGGTAACCGGTAAGTAGTTTTTATAGAAGTTTAAGTAAGTTTGTTGCGGATCTAAATCTTTGAAAAGATCAGGATACGCCGCTTTAGCCACAAACTGAACAGACGCGCTGTCTGATAAAGTACGAGAATTCGCATGATATGCTGCATAAACTCGGTTATTTTTCACTGCCGGTAATTCAGCCCAGCCAGCACGTTGTTTGAATCCATTTAAACGACGTTCCGCTTCTGCTTTTTCAATACCAAAGCCCATTACCATGCCTTCTTGATTTTTCTTCAATTCAGTTTCACGACCTGTAATAATAATTGCATCCGGTTTCGCAGCTAATACTTTTTCAGCAGCTAATGTGCCCCATTTACCGATTTCTGCAGGTGCAACGTTTTCTGCGCCTACAAGGCTAATCATAGATCCCCACATGCTTGAGAAGAACGTCATCCCTTGTTCAGCTGGGCCACCTCGACCGAACTCTACATACACTTTCGGTTGTTTTGCTAATTTCGCATTTTTTACCGTAGTCTGGATATGTTCAACAATGTCTTTGTATTCTTTCGCAATTTTTGCTGCGCGATCTTTCTGACCGGTTAATTCGCCAATAATTTCAGTAGATTTAATGTGCTTATCTAAGGTTTGAGCATTGTAATCTAATACCACAATTGGAATGCCCGCTTCATTAATGGCATCTAAATCAGAACCTAACATTTCGTACTGCCAATCAGCTAAGACTAAAAGATCAGGTTTTAATGAAAGCACTTTTTCCACAGAGAATGTGCCTTCTTCCACTTCACCCACATCATCTAATTGATTCAATTTTGGCACCGCTTTGCTGAATAACTCCCAGCTTGCTGGTGCCCAAGAAGACCATACTTTCTTAGAAAAACCGACAACGTTATCTAACGCTTTGTCACCACCAACTGCCATATAATCCTGATAATAGAAACCAAGTACCACGCGTTTTGCCGGTAAATCAACAGTGACTTCACGATCAAGTATATCTTTTACTTTCACGGGGTCAGCATTGGCAAAACCAGCAGTTAAACCAAGAATGGTCGCAATCGCTAAAGTTGAAAAACGTTTTTTCATAAGAAAAATCTCCTGAGTAAAATTAAAAAATAAATGATAATAATTATCGGTGCGAATAATACCGAAAACGATTGCTAAATTCAACTCAGGCGATTACTTATTCTTCGTAAGCTTCGTCAGTTAATGTTTTTAAGAATGCTTCTAATGCGTTAATCTCTTCATCTGTAAGCGGTTTTGCTTTTAAAACATCAGGATTGATGGTTTGAGCATATTCGGCTTTCTCCCACGCTTTTCCTGTTTCAGGATTGATTTTACGATTAGGATTATTGAAACTGTCTTTAAATAGTAAAACGGTTTTTAAAT
>CAKAQT010000027.1:0-10778 GCA_916720325.1 Parahaemophilus parainfluenzae | reverse complement strand
CCATTGCATTAGCTTTATCACGGAACTCATCAAATTCGGCTGGTGGCACATAGCGCGCAACCGGTAAGTGATGGCGACTTGGTTGGAGATATTGACCCAGTGTAAGCATGGTGACGCCGTTTGCACGTAAGTCTTCCATTACTTGAAGAATTTCTTCATTAGTTTCACCCAATCCAACCATTAAACCTGATTTCGTTGGGATGTTTGGGAACATTTCTTTGAAATCATGAAGTAATTTTAAGGACCACTGATAATCAGCGCCCGGACGAATTTCTTTATACAAACGTGGCACATTTTCCAAGTTGTGGTTGAACACATCCGGTGGATTGTCTTTTAATTTTTCTAAGGCTTGGGTAATACGTCCACGGAAATCAGGAACCAAAATCTCAATTTTAATGCCAGGGTTTAATGCACGCACTTCTTTTACACATTCAGCAAAATGACCTGCACCACGATCAGGTAAATCATCACGGTCTACAGAGGTAATCACCACATATTTCAACTTCATATCTTGGATAGTTTCAGCTAATTTACGTGGTTCATCCGGATCGGGTGGTAATGGTTTACCATGTGCAACGTCACAGAAAGGGCAACGACGAGTACAAATCGCCCCTAAAATCATGAAGGTTGCCGTACCATGGTTAAAGCACTCGTGTAAATTTGGACAAGACGCTTCTTCGCAGACAGAATGTAGGCCATGACGACGCATCCCGTTTTTGATGGTCTCGATCTTTAATGAGCTAGATGGCAATTTGATTTTCATCCATTCCGGCTTTTTCAATAACTCTTGATTAGGATCGATATTTTTAACAGGGATAATTGATGTTTTGGCTGCATCACGGTATTTCACACCGCGTTCCATTTTAAAAGGCGTTGACATTGTTCTTTCCTAAAGAAAAATGCCTGATTCAGGCATTTTTAAATGTGTTATAAAAGTGAATGTTATAAATTTGTAACATTATAGCCCAAAAGTTCGGCAAAGTGTTTAATTAATTTAGGGGAAACCTTGTCAAGTGTTGCCTCTTCTTTACCAATAAAGTCAGCAAGCTGACACATTTCAAGCCCTGCATAGCCGCAAGGATTAATGTAATGGAAAGGATTGAGATCCATATTGATATTAAACGCAAGCCCATGGAAAGAGCAGCCTTTTCGAATGCGTAAACCTAATGAACAGATTTTTTTGCCATCAATATACACGCCAGGTGCATCAGGTTTGGGATAACCTTCAATACCATAGTCTGCAAGGGTTTTTACAACAGATTGTTCAAGTGCGGTCACTAATTGACGGACATTTAAATGTTCATGACGTTTAATATCAATGAGCACATACATGATCTGCTGACCTGGGCCATGATAAGTAATTTGACCGCCGCGATCTGATTGAACCACAGGAATACTACTACTGTGTAATAAGTGTTCCGGTTTGCCGGCTTGGCCTTGTGTAAAAACAGGATGATGCTCGACAAGCCAAATTTCATCAGTCGTTTCTGCATTTCGATTATCGGTGAATTCCTGCATGTTGTGCCAGATCTCTTGATAATCTTGTAATCCTAATTGACGGACAATTAAATCTGTTTTGTTCATCTTAGATAACCATTTTGACACCTTCAACTTTAGCAAGCTCTTTGTAAAGGGTTTCTACTTGCTCAAAGTTTTGTGCCACGATATCAATTGAAACTGAATTATAAGTGCCTTTACTACTGCGTTTTTCCTTTGGAATATAATCACCCGGTAAATATTTTTGTATCACTGCTACGATGTCTTGCGCTAAACCTTCACGGTTAACACCTGCGACTTTAAATGTCATTGCAGCGGGGAATTCCATTAACTCTTTTAGTTTTTTATAATCATTTTCATTTGTCATGTTGCATCCTTATTTAAGAGTAAGGTGCATGAATCAGTTAAATTCACACACCTTACGAATTTATTGATGTGATATAAATGGGGAAGTGCGGTTAATTTTCAAGGTGTTTAGTCAAATAATCCTTTAACTGTTAACACTAACCAGTCCCAACCTTTACCTAAGAAGCCGCCTTCTTGTACATCTTCTAATGCTTGAAGATTTACGGTAGCGACATCTTTGCCATCTAATTGATAAACGATTTTACCCACCACTTGACCTTTTGCTAAAGGTGCTTGTAAGTATTTGTTATCTAATTCATAACGTGCTTTTAAGTCAGTTTGTTTACCTTTCGGCACAGTGATAAAGCCATCTTCTAAGACACCAAGTTTAACGTCACCTTTATCACCGTAGTAAACAGATTGTTTTGAAATTTCTTCACCTGCTTTTTGAGTTTTTAAGGTTTCAAAGTTAGCAAAACCCCATTGTAAGAGTTTTTTACTTTCTACTTCACGACCTTTATAGGTTGGCACACCCATTACAACAGAAATTAAACGCATATTGTTTGGACTTGTTGCTGATGCGACAAGGTTATAACCTGCTTGGCTTGTGTGTCCGGTTTTCATACCATCAACATTAATGGTTTTATCCCATAATAAGCCATTACGGTTAGGTTGTTTGATTTTGTTGAAAGTAAAGTCTTTTTCTGCGTAGATTTTATATTCTTCCGGTAAATCACGAATAATATGCGCACCAATAATCGCCATATCACGTGCAGTTGAATATTGGTTTGGATCGTCTAAACCATGTGGTGTGGTGAAGTTAGTATTTTTTAAGCCAAATTGTTGAACGTATTTATTCATGGTATCAACGAAGTTAGCCACGGTACCCGAAATATGTTCAGCTACAGCAACACAGGCATCATTACCAGAAACAATGATAATCCCTTTGTTTAAATCACCCACAGACACTTGTTGATTTAAATTTAAGAACATTTTTGATGAATCAGGGAAATTTCTACCCCAAGCGCTTTCGCTAATTGTCACCATATCTTCATTATGGATTTTACCTTGTTTTAATGCTGCACCAACCACATAGCTAGTCATCATTTTTGTTAATGAGGCTGGGTATTGGCGTTGGTCTGGGTTAAGTGATGCAAGTACCGCACCAGAATTGTAATCCATTAAAACATAAGTTTGCGCATTCACTTCCGGTACTGCGATACCGTATTGAATATCTTCAGCGGCAGCAAATGTTGATGCTGCTATTAATCCCGAGAAGAGTACAATTTTTTTCAATTTTGCAGATTGTTTTAACATAGCATTTCCTTTAATAGCTTATTGGTTTTTATAAGTATAAACGATTACGGGTTGCCCATTGATCGTTTTTTGTAGTTTTGTTTTTAATTGATTCATATCCGCTTGATCCGCAATTGGGCCAAAATGGATTTCATAGTTTTGCCCATTTTGGTTAATTTCGGTTTTTATGTCGTCTAACGCGAGCTTTGTGATGATGCTTTCTGCTTGATTTTTTGACGACAGCGCGAGTAGTTTTAGCTTGAAGACAGTTTTTGCATCGTTTGTGCTGTCTAAGTTTTGATTTTTTTTTTCGTTATTTTTATTGATAACTAAACGATCACTGGCTTCTTGCGTTTTAGCATGCTTGGCCAGTGTTTTTGCCCCCGCACCTGAAATTTGACCTTTGTGATCCACATGTAAAGCTTCAATTCTTACTTGCCCTGTACCACGAGCAATAAGGCCTAATTCTTTTGCGGCAGAATGAGATAAGTCAATGATACGTTTCTCACTAAACGGACCACGATCATTAATTCGCACAATCACCTTGCGATTGTTATGTAAGTTTGTAACAACCGCATAAGAATTCAAAGGTAAGGTTTTATGTGCGGCAGTGAAAAGTGCCGAATCATAGCGTTCACCATTAGCTGTTTTACGACCATTAAATTTATGGTGGTAATAACTTGCTGTCCCTTCTTTTGAATAGGACTTTGCCTCATCACCTTGTGTGGTGTATGTTTTACCATTCACTTCATAGCTTTGTGGCGCTTGAACGGTCGTAGTAATCGACAGCGAATCCCCTTGAATACCATACATTTTTTGCGTATCGGCAAAAGCAGAAAAACTTGAGCTGCTTATCAAGGTGAAAAGTGCGGTCGTTTTTAAGATGTTTTTTAATGTCATACTTATTACTTTCAAGATTATCGGTGCTCTTCATAAGAAAGCCAAAAGGGAAATTAGTTCCCTTTCATAAAGCGAGGTTTGTGAGTATGAATGGACATCACTAAACCAAAGCTTGCCATGATGGCGACATATGAGGTACCGCCGTAGCTAAAGAGTGGTAAAGGCACCCCTACAACAGGCAAAATGCCACTCACCATACCAATATTCACGAAGACATAAACGAAGAATATCAGTGTGGTTGCACCAGCAAGAATACGCCCGAAAGAGGTTTCTGCATTTACCGCAATTATTAAGCCACGGATAATAATAAACAAATAAATTGCCATCAGAATAAGAAAACCGACCATTCCATGTTCTTCACTCATCACGGCAAAAATAAAATCAGTGTGTGGTTCAGGCAAAAATTCTAATTGGGATTGTGTCCCTTGCATCCATCCTTTGCCAGATATACCGCCTGAACCGATGGCAATTTTGGATTGCAAAATATGGTAACCCGCTCCAAGTGGATCTTTCTCGGGGTCAAGTAAGGTTAATACACGCATGCGTTGGTAGTCATGCATTAAATACATCCACATGATAGGAATAAATGCCGCTAAGCCAACTACAGCAGCAAGAATAAGCCACCAACTCATCCCTGCTAAGAATACCACGAATAAGCCTGATGCACTAACGAGAATTGATGTACCTAAGTCAGGTTGAATAGCCACAAGTAAAGTTGGCACAATAATCATGGCGATAGCAATAAAGGTTTCGCTCATTTTCGGTGGTAATGGACGGTTACCTAAATATACCGCGACCATTAATGGTACCGCGAGTTTGACAATTTCAGAAGGCTGAAAGCGAATAAACCCAAGATCTAACCAACGTTGCGCCCCTTTACTGGTTGTACCGATAGCATCAACCAAGATCAGCATGATAAAACCCACCAAATATAAGTAAGGGGCGAGTCGTTGATAAAATTTAGGGGGAAGTTGCGCCATAATCATCATCACGGCAAAACCTAATATGACCTGAATAATACGATTTTGGAACATGACTTCACTGGCGCCTGATGCACTATAAAGCACAAGCATGCCATAAGCTGTAATAGCGGCTAATCCAATAAATAATAAAAAATCAATATGTAAGCGTTGCCATAATCGCAAGCATAAAGGCACTTTTTCTTCCATTATTCATTCTCACTTGGTTGAGATTCTAGTGCTGGCGCATCTAAATCAGTTTGGCCCGTCTTTTTCTCTTTTTCAGCATTTTCTTGACGTTCAATTTGTGGCAAGCGTTTATTCAAGTAGAAATCCATAATTTGCCGTGCAATTGGTGCCGCATTACTTGAACCACCGCCCGCGTTTTCTAAAATAATGGTGACAACTAATTTCGGATCTTCATAAGGCGCATAAGCCGTGAACCAAGCATGGTCATGGAATTCTTTTTTCAATCCCGCTGCATTATATTTTTGGTTTTCTTTTAAGCTGAATACCTGGGCGGTACCCGATTTCCCTGCTACATGGTAATTCGTGCCGATAAAGGCTTTTCGTCCTGTCCCTGCACCTGAGTTCACCACATTGAACATCCCGCGCTTAGCCGCATCCCAATAAGCTTGTTTCGGGTCGGTAATATCTTCATATAAAAGCGGGTCTTGATACGGTTCAATGGTGGCACCTTCAACTGATTTCATTAAATGTGGCGTATGAATTTTACCGTTATTGACCACAATAGAGGTTGCTTTTGCCACTTGTAATGGTGTCGCTGTCCAATAACCTTGACCAATCCCCACTGAGATTGTATCGCCTTGCACCCACGGTTTTTTATAACGTTTTTGTTTCCATTCTTTACTCGGCATATTGGCCGTGGCTTCTTCTTGAATTTCAATACCTGTTGGCATACCAAACCCAAAACGTTTCATCCACATGGAGAAACGATCAATACCTAAATTAAAGGCGGTTTGATAGAAGAAGGTATCCGATGATTCAGTAATGGCCTTGTTTAAATCCGTATAACCATGCCCTGTTTTTTTCCAATCTCGGAAACGTTTTGTTGAGTTTGGCAATGTCCAGTAGCCTGGGTCAAAAATCGTGGTATTAGGCGTAATCACCCCTTCAGTTAATGCCGCAACAGCAACGAATGGTTTTACAGTAGAGGCAGGCGGGTACACACCTTGTGTCGCACGACTATAAAGTGGTCGAGTTGGATCTTCGAGTAAACGTTTGTAATCACTAGAAGAAATGCCATCGACGAATAAATTATTGTCATAGCTTGGTGTTGAAACCATCGCTAATACGCTGTTGTCTTTCGGGTCAAGCACGACAACAGCGCCTTTTTGACCTGAAAGGAGCGACATAATATAGCGTTGAAGGGTAAAATCGATAGTCAGATGAATACTTTTACCCGCAGTGGCTGGTTGTTCACGTAGTTTACGAATAACTTTACCACGGTTATTAATTTCAACCTCTTCGAAACCGGTTGTACCATGGAGTTGTTCTTCGTAATAACGTTCAATACCCAGTTTCCCCATGTCCGTAGAACCGGAATAGTTAGCAAATTTTTCTTCTTTTTTTAGGCGCTCAACGTCTCGGTCATTAATGCGTCCCACATAACCCAAAATATGGGTCATGGCTTCACCATATAGGTAATTTCGTTTGAAATAAGGACGTACATCAAGGCTTGGATATTTATACTGGTTTACTGCAAAACGGGCAATTTGTTCTTCCGTTAAGCTTGGTTTGAGTAAAATCGGCGTATAGCGTGTACCACGACGACGCTCTTTTTTGAAATGCTCAATGTCTTCATCTGTGAGTCCCACAACATAGCGCAATTCTTCAAAAGTGCGGTCTAAATTTTCTGTTTTTTCCGGCACGATATATAAACCGAAAAAAGTGAGGTTTTCTGCCAGTAATTCGCCGTAACGGTCGTAAATTAATCCGCGAGTAGGAGGAAGCGGAAGTAATTTAATACGGTTACCGTTAGAGCGAGTTTGATACATGTCGTAATTCACCACCTGAAGATGGTAAATATTGGCAAATAGCACGCCACTGAGGGCTAAAATACCGATGAATGCCACCAATGTTCGACGTGCAAACAAGTTCCGCTCCGCTTTTTTATCGCGGATCGGTTCATTGGTTGGTGCAGAAAAGAATTTTTTTAAATTCATCGGTAATATAATACGTTATTCTCTGTGATAAGGGTGGTTTGTTGTGAGTGACCAAGCACGGTATAAACTTTCTGCCACAACAACTCTCACTAATGGATGGGGGAGAGTGAGCGGAGAAAGTGACCAACTTTGTTCTGCCGCGGCTTTGCATTCAGGGGATAAGCCTTCAGGCCCGCCAATGAGTAAGCACACATCACGACCATCATTTTTCCACCCCTCTAATTGCTCAGCAAGTTGTGGTGTTGTCCAAGGTTTGCCAGGGATATCTAATGTGACTACTTTGCCTTTTCCGCAAGCTGCGAGCATCGCTTTGCCTTCTTGCTCTAAGATGCGTTTAATATCCGCATTTTTTCCACGCTTGCCTGCAGGGATTTCAATGAGTTCAAAAGGCATGTCTTTAGGAAAACGACGTTGGTATTCTTCAAATCCGGTGGTAACCCAAGCCGGCATTTTGGTGCCCACTGCAATTAATGTGATTTTCATCCTTTTCCCTTTTAAAACACCGTCAAAATTGACCGCACTTTATGCCCAAAGTTTTTCTAATTGATACATTTCACGTGCATCGCGCTGCATAATGTGTACGATGGTTTGACCGAGATCGACCACGATCCAATCTGCGGTATTACGACCTTCTTCACCAAAGGTTTCATAACCGGCTTTTTTACATTCTGCAATAAGGTTATCTGCCATAGCAGAGACTTGGCGGCTAGATGTACCGGTACAAATAATCATATTTTCAGTAATCGATGATTTGCCTTTTACATCAAAATGCACAATTTCAGTGCCTTTTAAATCATCGAGTTTATCAATTACAAATTCAACTAATGACATTTCTTTTCCTATCTAAATAAAGCGATGAATTCTATCATTGAATGAGGGAAAGGGGTAGGCTTGGGGCAGATTTTATTTGAATTGTTTTATGGTTGTAATGCTGCTTAGTAATAAAACTTGGGGCAGTTATTCTGCCCCAAGTTTGAAAGGGTATTAAACCCATAAAAGAATCGCTAATAATTGCGGTGAAATGATCCGTAAGAACATGGTGAGCGGATAGACTGTCGCATAGGAGAGTGCAGCGGCACCACTTCCTTCTTTCAGTTCATTGGCGAAAGCAAGCGCTGGTGGATCTGTCATCGAACCTGCTAACAGGCCACAAAGAGAAAGATAATTTAATTTTACATATAAACGTGCAATGATACCTACAATCATTAATGGTACAAGAGTGATGAAAATACCGTAGCCCATCCATTCAAGACCTGAACCATTGGTGAGTGTGTCCACAAAGCTACCGCCAGATTTTAAACCGACTACAGCAAGGAAGAGCACAATACCAATTTCGCGCAATGCCAAGTTCGCACTCGGTGGCATAAACCAGTAGAGTTTTCCGATAGAGCCAATTCGAGCCAAGATCAATGCGACGACTAATGGCCCGCCCGCTAGCCCTAATTTCAATGCCACAGGGAAGCCTGGAATATAGAAAGGAATGGAACCGAGTAATACCCCTAAGCCAATCCCAATAAATACTGGCAACATTTGTACTTGTAACAGTTTCTGTTTGGCGTTCCCGATCACTGAAATTGCTTGGTTGAGAATATCAGTTTTACCCACCATGTGTAATACATCACCAAATTGAAGTGTTGTATGTGCAGTTGGTACTAATTCGACACCTGCTCGGTTTAAACGTGAAATGACTACACCGTATTTTTGATGAATGCCGAGATGACGAATTTGTTTTCCGAGCACTTTTTCATTTGTCACGACCACTCGCTCAGAACGAATTTCTCCACTTAAGCTTGCGACTGGAACATCAACTTCTTCCCCGATAATCAGATGCATTTTTTTCAAGCCTTCAGGGTTACCAACTAAATGTAAAATATCATCAAGCTGAACATTGGTATCCGCTTTCGGCACAATAACAAGCTCACCTCGTTTCAATCGAGAGCAGACGACATCTTCATCATCAAAACCTGGAATTTCAATCAAATGGATGCCGTTGAGATTGGTATTGGTGACTCTTAGAGATAGGCTTTTGAGCGCTTCTTTATCGTTACCTGTTTCTTTTTCAAAATTTGCTGCTTCTTCATCCACTTTAATTTTAAAGAAAAGACGAATAAGCCACATAGAAAGCAAAATGCCACAAATCCCAAAAGGATAGGCCATCGCATAGGCCATCCCCATATTAGACGTCGTTTGCGACATCCCTAATTCAGAAAGAATTTGCTGACCCGCACCGAGAGATGGCGTATTGGTGACAGCACCAGAGTAAATACCAAGCGTCACATCAAGAGGAATATCTACAAGCTTATAAATGAGAGTCGTCACGAGTGCACCGAGTGCAACGATTAAGATCCCTAATCCATTTAAAGTTAAGCCTGATTTTCGTAAGGATGCAAAAAATCCGGGACCGACTTGAATACCTATCGTATAAACAAACAGAATTAACCCGAATTCTTGTACGAAATGTAACGTATGGCTATCCAGTTTTATGCCATATTGCGTGGTAAAATGGGCAACGAAAATACCACCGAATAGCACGCCACCAATACCTAGCCCTACACCTTTAATTTTAAAATGCCCGATCCATAGACCAATGATGGCAACTAAGGCAAGTAAACCAATGGTAATCGCAGTTTCACTCATGTCGACCTCTAATTTATTAAAAATGTAACTATTTTGGATTATATCAACTTGATTTCTTACCCGCTTGTGACAAAGTCAAAAAATGTTATCTTCATCACATTTTTTCTTGCTTAAAAATAAACACCGCCTAAAATGACCGCACTTTTTTGATTTTATAGGTTGATTATGGATTACGCTCAAGAGGCCATTAATTCGCTTTTATGGATAGCAAAAACATTAGCGATGACGGCTGTTGTGTTTAGCTTTGGTATTTTCTTATTAGTCCGTTTTACCCACTGGGGGAAACAATTTTGGCAATTTGCGGGTGGGTATCTTTCACCACGTCGAAGTATTAAACCTTTGCTATTTTTCTTGTTAATTGTGGCGATGACATTGGTCAGTGTGCGTATTAGCTTGGTGCATTCCGAGTGGTATAACAATATGTACACATCCTTGCAGGAATTTAATGAACCTGTGTTTTGGGATCAAATGGTACTGTTTTGTGTGATTGCGACAAGCTCAGTGATTGCTGCGTTGCTGAGCTATTATTTAGAGCAACGTTTTTCTATTGATTGGATCGAATGGTTGAATGGTCAGCTAGTGGATAAATGGATGAATAATCGCGCGTACTATAAAACGCAGTATGTTTCCGCTAACTTAGACAACCCCGATCAACGTATTCAACAAGATGTGCAGTCCTATGTGCGAACTACGCTCTCTTTAAGTACAGGGGTGATTGATGCCGTCACCTCCATGATTTCTTATACGATCTTATTGTGGGGATTAGCGGGGCCAATGATGGTATTTGGTACTGAAATTCCACGCATGATGGTGTTCTTGGTCTTCGCTTATGTGATTATTACTACCGCGATAGCATTCCGTTTGGGACGTCCGTTAATTATGTTGAATTTCGTCAACGAACGTTTAAACGCTAACTATCGTTATTCTTTAATTCGTATCAAGGAATATGCGGAAAGTG
>CAKAQT010000026.1:0-10816 GCA_916720325.1 Parahaemophilus parainfluenzae | reverse complement strand
CCGTTTTTTTCGGCTCAGATTTACCTTCAGATTTGACCGCACTTTTCTTTGTCGTAGTAGACTTTGTAGTCTTCTCTTTTGTAGTTGTCGATTTAGTCACTTTTTTCTTTAGCTTTTCAGCTAAATTTGCCGCTTTCCATTCCTCAAATTTTTCAAGTAACACTTTACCCATTGGGCTTGGATCGCCTGTAAATAAGGTTTGTAAGCCATTATTTTCAATGATATGACGGCGAAGTTCTAAACGTTCTTGATGGTTTTCAGCTAAACGAATTGCACGTTCAACATATTCATCTACCGTATTTGCGATTAACCATTCAGGTAAACCTAAACGTTTAAACAATCCTTCATCAATATGTTCGTGAACTTCTGCACCGGTTTTACATACGCCCACTAAACCTAATGTCACCATATCAATAATGCCATTCGTGTTACCGAATGGGAATGGGTTTACCATCATATCGCAGTTATGCAAAATACGAAGATATTGATCATAAGGTGCATGTGGATGAGCTGTCGCATCATTGCCTAAATAAGATTTAATAAAACGCTCAACATAAGGATGCGTCACGCCACTAGATTGACCTAATGCAAAGTGGAAATGAACTTTCACATTAGCACGATCACGAATAGCCTTTAATGCAGCCAAGAAATATGGATTAAGCTTCATTGTAGTAGAAGCAATACCAATATTCACCACTTCAGGATTTTCACGTAAGCGATATTCTACGTGTTGCGGTGCAAGCGCTGAAGGCACATAAGGTAAGGCATCTTTTGGTAAACGCAATAATTGCTCACTGAAGCATTTTTCAGAACCAACGTAGTCATCTTCTACAATTACATATTCAATAAAATCAGAATGTGTCGTCGCTGGATGGCCTAAAGCAATCACTTGAACCGGTGCAAGACGCGTGTTACTTGCAAAAATGGTGGTTAAATCCATTCCAATACTTGGCATATAAAGAACGGCTGCGCCATTTTTCTCACAAATCTCTTTTAAATTATCTAATTTAGAGACAACATTATTGCCTTCTAATATTTGGAATTCATCGAACACTGCTTTACCCGCTTCATCTACCGCATCATTACCCACACCAATTAAATGAAAACGCTCACGTGCAGCAATCATTGAAGTGGAATGTGTACGATAAATTGAATGGGATGAATGGAAATGCTCCAATAATACAACCATGACAGGTTTGCCATTACGTTCACCTAATTTAGTGACATCGCGATCTGTCCATCCACCTTGCAATAAATGACGGCGAATAACTTGGTTTAATGCTTTTTTCACCCAGTGTTTATTTTCAGCAATATCGTAGCTGCAATGCATATACACATCATGTGAAATTGCACTCGGCACATTATTTAAGTTTTTAATCGTCGCTAATTTTTCAGGGAACCATTGTAAAAGCGTACCACGCTTAGAGAACGATTGTTCTGTACCAATAAAACGTGGTGATTGCAATGCAAAACAAAGCGATGCACATAACTCTGGATCTAAATTCCATAAAGCATCAAGATTAACATTCACATTAGATTCTGGCAGATAGAAAATACAGAATTTAATTAATGATGATCTCGCATTATCTAAATGGAAATCAGATAAATTAGTTTTATCTGGATTGCGGTTATAAGTTTGCAACACATGATCAGCATTCACAAAAGGTGATGATGCAAAAATCATATTAATCCAACGTTGTAAGGTAAAGAAACGTTGTGCCCCGCCTTCAGAAATATCTAATTTAGGATCAGAAAATAGCTCGCTCATTGCTACCGCTACACGGGTACAAAAATGCTTAATTTTATCTTGTACTAATTCATCATTTAATTGGCTAGGATAATCAATTTCAATGCCTTCAACGCCACCAAAATTAGTATCAATTTTGCTTAAAATATCGAGCAATTCTACGCAAGCTGCTTCATAATTTTTTGCCGCAACTTCTTGTTCAAAACGGATAACACTTGGTTGTTTTTGTGTTTCTGCCATTTCTAAATTCCTTTGGTAAAAAATAAATAAGATTAATAATTAACAGGTTCCCCACAGATCGTATTCATCTGAATGGGTAATGGTTACTTTAATAAATTCACCCACTTTCACAGGCGTGCCACTTAGATTTTCAATATAAACTAAGCCATCAACTTCGGGTGCATCGGCTTTTGTACGGCCGATAATACCTTCGTCATCAATTTCATCCACAATGACATCAAGCGTTTGGCCAATTTTTTGTTTTAATCGTTCAGCCGAAATTTCTTGTTGTAACTGCATAAAGCGGTGGAAACGTTCTTCTTTTACATCTTCAGGTACTTGGTCGGCCATTTCGGTTGCTGGTGCGCCTTCTACTGGGCTAAATTTGAAACAGCCCACGCGATCAAGTTGTGCTTCTTTTAAGAAATCCAATAACATTTGGAAGTCTTCTTCTGTTTCACCCGGGAAACCTACGATAAAAGTTGAACGCAAAGTTAAATCTGGACAAATCTCACGCCATTGCTTGATACGCTCTAAAGTGCGGTCAATTTTTCCTGGTCTTTTCATTGCTTTTAAAATTTTCGGACTCGCATGTTGTAATGGAATATCCAAATAAGGCAACAATAAACCTTCCGCCATTAATGGGATTAAATCATCCACGTGCGGATAAGGATAAACGTAATGTAAACGTACCCAAATGCCTAATTTACCAAGCTGTTTACACAAGGTCATTAAGTCATTTTTAATTGGCATACCATTCCAGAAAGCCGTTTTCACACCACCTTCTTTGCGTTGTGTATCCATCGCATAAGCAGAAGTATCTTGTGAAACAACCAATAACTCTTTCACACCCGCATCAGCAAGACGTTTTGCTTCATCCAATACTTGCGTGATAGAGCGGCTTTCTAAATCCCCACGTAATGAAGGGATTATACAGAATGTACAACGATGATCACAGCCTTCTGAGATTTTCAAATAAGCATAGTGTTTTGGTGTTAATTTCACCCCTTGTTTTGGTACAAGGCTGGTGTAAGGATTATGCTCTGGTTTTGGTACATATTTATGTACTTGTGCCATGACTGTTTCATAACTGTGCGGACCGCTCACTTCCAATACTTTCGGGTGAACTTGGCGAATTTGATCTTCTTTCGCCCCTAAACAGCCGGTCACAATCACGCGTCCGTTTTCTTCCAACGCCTCTCCAATGGCTTCTAGGGATTCCTGCACGGCACTATCAATAAAGCCGCAAGTATTCACAATGACCAAGTCCACATTTTCATAACTTGGCACAATGTTATATCCGTCAGTACGTAATTCGGTCAGAATACGTTCAGAATCCACTAAATTTTTAGGACAACCTAAACTTACAAAGCCAATATTCGGCGTTGATTTTTGCATAAATTTATTCTCAGCTATCATCATCTTTCAAAACTTTAGATTTTACTCAATTTCAAGCCGAAAGGCGATAAATTAAAGGTAAATTGATTGTAAATTTGCCCATTAAAGTCCTTTTTTCAGGTAGAATAACGCCCGTTTTTTATTTACTCATATTCATTATTAACATGGAAAATTCTTTTCTTTTTTCGACCGCTCTTGAACAGACGGCTTATTTACTTATCCTAGGGAAAATGCTACTCGCACTTGTACTTGGCGGGATTATTGGCTTAGAACGTGAACTTAAACACAAACCGGTTGGGGTCAAAACCTGCGCCATTATTGCGGT
This sequence comes from Parahaemophilus parainfluenzae, assembly GCA_916720325.1. Lineage (GTDB taxonomy): Bacteria > Pseudomonadota > Gammaproteobacteria > Enterobacterales > Pasteurellaceae > Haemophilus_D > Haemophilus_D parainfluenzae_W. The sequence goes on along the minus strand of CAKAQT010000026.1, from coordinate 7,127 downwards.
GACGACTTGTGTACTGACGATTGTCTCCATTCAAGCCGCAGAACATTATGCGCAAGTTTCAGATAATATCCGAACTGACCCTATGCGACTTGCCGCACAGGTAATCAGTGGCATAGGTTTCTTAGGTGCAGGGGTTATTTTGCACAAGAAAAATGATGCTATTTCAGGCTTAACCACTGCAGCAATCATTTGGGCTGCGGCAGCTATTGGTGTGGCAACAGGTGCCGGCTTTATTTTTGATGCCATTATTGCCACTTTAATGATTTTAATCGCCATTCGTATCAGCCCGATTGTGCAACGTTATGTTCGTCGTAAAACCTATAAAAAGCGTACTCGCTTGGCTATCCAACTGAGTTCTGCTAACGGTATCAGTAAAGTGACAGATTTATTGTTAAAACATGACTACCGTATTGAAAATATCTCAGTAAAAGACCAAGCGAGTGGCGAAGTACGCTTGCAAGTGCGATGCTACAATATTGATAATGAAATGCTAAAAGATGTCTATACTCTGTTAAAAACAGAAGATGAAGTACTGAGTGTAGATGTAGAAAATTAAATTATTACTAATAGCTATTACCAACAAAAATAAACTGAATAAAAATTATTTATTAAGTGTCTATATTTAGAATATATTATATTACTAATAAAGGTTATTACTTTACCTTTAAATATTTTGTGACGAATATCACAAAATGATAAAATAAAAGATGACAAATTTGATTTTTAGATTATTCTGGTGGTGCTTCGCAGTTAGAAGCAAGTGTTAAGTTGTATTAAGTTTATCTTCTATTAAAAGGATTTTAATATGCTGAACTTGCTATCTCCTAACCAAACTTGGGTTATTATTGATCCAAGATTATCTTTTTATTTTCCCATAATTCATTAATCCTTTCTTATTAATTATCAAAGTATTTTCATTTTAGAAAATAAATTTTTTATTTAAACCAAGAAAATTAATTTTGGAGGATTTTTCTATGGAAAATTTTAAACATTTACCTGAGCCTTTCCGTATTCGTGTTATTGAACCAGTAAAAAGAACCTCTCGTGAATACCGTGAACAAGCGATCTTAAAATCAGGAATGAATCCATTTTTATTGGATAGTGAAGATATTTTCATTGACCTTCTAACTGATAGTGGTACTGGAGCTGTCACACAAGATATGCAATCTGCAATGTTGCGTGGAGATGAAGCTTACAGTGGTAGTCGCAGTTATTATGCGTTAGCTAAAGCTGTAAAAGATATTTTTGGTTATGAATATACAATCCCTACTCACCAAGGTCGTGGTGCTGAACAAATTTATATTCCTGTATTGATTGCTAAACGTGAACGTGAGAAAGGTTTAGATCGAAGCAAAATGGTTGTTTTCTCTAACTATTTCTTTGATACCACACAAGGGCATAGCCAAATTAATGGAGCAACAGTTCGCAATGTTTATATAAAAGAGGCATTTGATACAACAGCAAAATTTCCATTTAAAGGTAACTTTGATTTAGAAAAATTAGAAAAAGGTATTCAAGAAGCTGGGGCACATAATGTACCTTACATTGTATGTACCATTACTTGTAACTCTGCGGGTGGTCAACCAGTTTCTATTGCAAACTTAAAAGGCATGTATGAAATTGCCCGTAAATACGATATTCCAGTCATCATGGATTCAGCTCGTTTTGCCGAAAACGCCTATTTTATTCAACAACGTGAAGAAGCTTATAAAGACTGGACTATTGAACAAATTACTTACGAAAGCTATCGCTATGCTGATGCTTTAGCTATGTCCGCCAAAAAAGATGCTATGGTGCCAATGGGTGGTATTTTAGCATTTAAAGATAAATCAATGGAAGATGTCTATCACGAATGTAGAACTCTTTGTGTTGTTCAAGAAGGTTTCCCTACTTATGGTGGTTTAGAAGGTGGCGCAATGGAACGCTTGGCTGTTGGCTTACGTGACGGTATGCGCCAAGAATGGCTGGCTTATCGTATCGCGCAAATTGAATATTTGGTTGCAGGCTTAGAAAAAATTGGTGTACCTTGCCAACAACCGGGTGGGCACGCAGCGTTCGTAGATGCGGGTAAATTATTACCACATATTCCAGCCGACCAATTCCCAGCACAAGCTCTTTCTTGCGAACTTTATAAAGTTGCAGGTATAAGAGCGGTAGAAATTGGCTCATTTTTATTAGGACGGGATCCTAAGACTGGTAAACAACTACCATGTCCAGCAGAGCTTTTACGCTTAACTGTACCACGTGCAACTTATACACAAACCCATATGGATTTCATTATTGAGGCATTCCAAAAAGTGAAAGAAAATGCAGAGAATATTAAAGGTTTAACTTTTACTTATGAACCAAAAGTTCTCCGCCACTTTACGGCTCGTTTAAAAGAAGTTGAATAATATAACGAAAAATGCAGTTCATTTTGAACTGCATTTTTTATAAACAGCTAACTCAATAATTTGTTATTGATAAGGATGTTCTATGAAAAAACAACCTTCCATTTTTGGTGGCGCATGTATTATTGCTAGTGTTTGCGTTGGAGCTGGAATGCTTGGTTTACCAACATCTGGTGCTGGAGCTTGGACATTATGGTCAGCATTAGCAATTTGCTTAACGATGATAGTCATGACATTATCAGGCTGGTTATTACTTGAGGCCTATTCCACTTATGATTTAAGAGCATCATTTAGTACTGTAACTAAAGATATGCTCGGTTCAACCATCAATTCTGTTAATAACCTTGCAGTATATTTTGTAGGGGGTATTTTGCTTTATGCTTATACCACTGCATCAGGCGGTATACTAGAGAACCTTATTAAACCATGGATTGATTTAGGTTCATCCACATTGGCTATTTGCTCTACTGTATTTGTATTAGTCTTTTCCTTCTTTGTTTGGCATTCCACTCGCATTGTTGACAGAATATCTGTTTTATTGATTGTATTCATGGGGTTTACTTTCATTTTTAGTACTTATGGATTGGCAACTAATATTAGTTTAGACACTTTATTAGACATTGGTGGAAAAGATACAAACTATGCAAAATATGCTGTAGGGATGTTTCCTGTTGCATTAACATCTTTCGGTTACCATCATTCTGTTTGTACTATGCGAGCCTATTATGGAGACGAGAAAAAAGCTAAATATGCCATTTTAGGTGGAACAGCAATTGCTCTTACACTTTATTTACTTTGGATTTTTTCAATTTTCGGAAATTTGCCTCGTGATCAATTTGCTCCTGTAATAGCTAGCGATGGAAATTTAGATATATTACTTAACGCTTTAGGTGGAGTAATAGAATCTAACACGGTTAAACAAATGATTAATGCGTTTTCTATAGCCGCAATTTTATCATCTTTTATTGGCGTGGGATTAGGGATATTTGATTATTTGGCTGATTTCTTTAAATTTGATAATTCTAAAATTGGACGAACAAAGTCATGGGCTGTGACTTTCCTACCTCCATTAATTATGTCAATTTTATTTCCATTGGGTTTCTTAAAAGCCATTGGGTATGCCGGCGCAGTAGCGACAATTTGGACCTGTATAATTCCAGCTATTCTCGCTTATAAATCCCGCAAAATAAATGCAGCAGCAACATTCCGAGTTTGTGGTGGAAATAGCTTAATAATCTTTATTGCATTATTTGGTGTTTTTGTCGCTATTTTCCATTTTCTAGAAATGTTTAACTACTTGCCTGTCTTTAAAGGATAAATATAGACCTAAAGAGCGGTGAAAAATCTCAACAAATATTCACCGCTCTTTTTTATCTAGCTTTTTCCCCTTTTGGCTCCTAAAATAACTGCCACAAAACCTATCTTTATTAAGTTTCAAAGCAGGTAATTAGATGATTTCTGAAGAAAATTTCGAGCAGCATACGCCGATGATGCAGCAATATCTCAAGTTAAAAGCAGAAAATCCTGACATTTTGTTATTTTATCGAATGGGGGATTTTTATGAGCTTTTTTATGATGATGCAAAAAAAGCGGCAGCGTTGTTAGATATTTCTTTAACGAAACGTGGGCAATCAGCAGGTAATCCCATTCCCATGGCGGGCGTGCCTTATCATGCGGTAGAAGGTTATTTAGCAAAATTAGTGCAATTAGGTGAACCTGTAGCCATTTGTGAGCAAGTGGGTGATCCCGCCACATCAAAAGGGCCGGTTGAACGCAAAATTGTACGAATTGTGACACCAGGTACAGTGAGTGATGAAGCGCTTTTACCAGAACGCCAAGATAACTTAATTGTGGCGGTTTATCAGGAAAAAGAAAAATTTGGTCTAGCCACATTAGACATGACATCTGGACGCTTCCAGCTTTGTGAACCTCATTCAAAAGAAGCCTTGCAAGCTGAATTACAGCGTATTAATCCCGTAGAATTACTTTATTGTGAAGATTTTGCTGAAATGGCCATTATCGAACCTTATAAAGGTCTACGTCGTCGTCCAATTTGGGAATTTGAACTCAGTACGGCTATTTCTGAACTTAATCGTCAATTTGGTACGAAAGATTTACGTGCATTTGGTGTAGAAAAATCACCTCTTGGCTTGGCAGCAGCAGGTTGTTTATTGCAATATGCAAAAGAAACACAACGTGCTTCTCTGCCACATATTCAAAGTATTAGTGTTATTCAAAATAACGATAATATTCAATTAGATGCTGCAACACGCCGAAATTTAGAACTCACTCAAAATCTTGCGGGTGGTACAGAAAACACGCTGGCTTCGGTATTAGATAAATGTGTTACACCAATGGGTAGCCGTTTATTAAAACGTTGGATTCATCAACCTATCCGTCAAACAGACATTCTATTAAAACGCCAAAAAACCATTAGGGAAATTATTGAGCAAGATTTATATCACGAATTGCAGCCTTATTTGCAACAAGTGGGGGATATGGAACGTATTCTTGCTCGTATAGCACTGCGTTCCGCACGTCCTCGAGATCTCACGCGTTTACGTACTGCATTAGAACAAATTGAACCGATAAAATCGCTAATTCATACAAAAACATCGTCAAATTTGACCGCACTTTCTGCACAAATTAGTGATTTTTCCGCGCAAATCGAGCTACTTCAAAAAGCAATTATTGAAACCCCTCCGTTATTAATTCGCGATGGTGGCGTTATTGCTGAAGGCTATAATGCCGAATTAGATGAATGGCGAACCCTTTCCGCTGGCGCAACGCAATATTTAGAAAATTTAGAACAACGCGAACGAGAAAGCACGGGTATTGATACCTTAAAAATTGGCTTTAATGCGGTGCATGGTTATTACATTCAAATTAGCCAAGGGCAAGCTCATAAAGCACCGATTCATTATGTTCGCCGTCAAACCTTAAAAAATGCCGAGCGCTATATTATTCCTGAATTAAAAGAATATGAAGATAAGGTTTTAAAATCAAAAGGGGCGGCGCTTGCTTTAGAAAAGCAACTTTATGATGAATTATTTGATTTATTGTTGCCACATTTAGGTCAATTACAGTTAGCCAGCTTGGCATTGTCTGAATTGGATGTGTTAGTTAATCTCGCAGAACGAGCAGAAACCTTAAATTATGTTGCACCACAATTTAGCGATGAAATTGGCGTAAAAATTGAAAATGGTCGTCATCCTGTAGTGGAACAAGTCTTAAAAGACCCTTTTATTGCTAATCCAGTGAATCTCAATCAGCAACGTCATTTACTGATTATTACTGGCCCAAATATGGGCGGTAAAAGTACCTATATGCGTCAAACAGCTTTAATTACGTTAATGGCCTATATAGGCAGTTTTGTGCCAGCTGATAGTGCGGTTATCGGGCAAATTGATCGTATTTTTACTCGAATTGGTGCCTCTGATGATTTAGCCTCCGGTCGTTCTACATTTATGGTAGAAATGACCGAAATGGCGAATATTCTTCATCAAGCCACTTCACAAAGTTTAGTTCTGATTGATGAAATTGGACGCGGTACTTCTACCTATGATGGGCTTTCTTTAGCTTGGGCTTGTGCCGAATGGTTGGCAAAGAAAACTCGTTCACTTACATTATTTGCGACCCATTATTTTGAACTCACCGCACTGCCAGAACAAATTGAAGGTATTGCTAATATTCATTTAGATGCATTAGAACATAACAATACCATCGCCTTTATGCACGCGGTTCAAGACGGTGCGGCAAGTAAAAGTTATGGTCTTGCTGTTGCAGCGCTGGCTGGTGTGCCTCAATCTGTCATTAAACTGGCGAAGCAAAAATTGCATCAATTAGAAAAATTGTCGGCACAAAATGGTGATCAACAAATTCAACATTTAAGAGCATTAAATCAACATCAAGGTGAATTGGCTTTTGAAGCAGAACCGGATGCTTTACGCGAAGCTATTGAGCAGCTTGATCCAGATGAATTAAGTCCAAAACAAGCATTAGCTTATTTGTATCAATTGAAGAAAATGCTGTAAGAAATAAAAAAGAGCGGTCAAAAAATTCATTGTTTTTTATGACCGCTCTTTTATTTTCACTAATTTCTTAAAATCTCATAGATTTCAGAATCTTTTCTATCGAGATAATGGATGGATTGGATTTTACGAATAGTGCGTGATTTACCACGGATTAATAAGGTTTCTGTCATTGCCAAGTTGCCACGGCGAGAAATTCCTTTAAGTAATTCACCGTGTGTAATTCCCGTTGCAGCAAAAACAAGGTTATCATCACGTACTAAATCTTCTAATTTTAAGATTTCATTGACCTTCACGCCTAATACTTCACAACGTTGAACTTCTTCAGCGGCAATTTTACGGTTTTCTTCTGTATCGCCTTTCACTTCATTACGTGGAATAAGGCGAGCTTGCATGTCTCCACCTAATGCGCGAATTGCTGCGGCAGCTGCCACACCTTCAGGTGCACCACCAATGCCATAAACCATATCCACTTCAGCATCCGGTAAGCAACATAAAACCGAAGCGGCAACATCACCATCTGGAATAGCCATCACGCGAATACCTAAATTATGCATTTGCTTAATCACTTCATCATGACGCGGTTTAGCGAGTACCATTACCGTTAAATCTGATAAGGATTTACCTAAACGAGAAGCCACACGGCGAAGGTTTTGTTCAATCGGTAAACTTAAATCAATCATGCCTTTCACTTCAGGACCGACGA
>CAKAQT010000025.1:0-10864 GCA_916720325.1 Parahaemophilus parainfluenzae | reverse complement strand
TGGGCTATGAAATGTCAGGCGAAGGCGAATTTGTGGCGGTAAAAATCCGTAAAACAGATTGTAATACGTTGTTTGTGGGCGAAAAACTCGCGAAGTTTGCGGGTATCTCTGATCGAAATATGGGGTATGCCGGTTTGAAAGATCGCCATGGTATTACAGAACAATGGTTTTGTTTGCAAATGCCAGGTAAAGAAACGCCAGATTTTAGCCAATTTCAATTGGAAGGTGTCGAGATTTTAGAAGTGACTCGCCACAATCGTAAAATTCGCACGGGCAGTCTTCAAGGAAATGCTTTTGAGATTTTATTGCGTGGCGCAAAAGAAAGTGATGAATTAAATGAGCGCTTAAATTTTGTGGCGAAATACGGTTTCCCTAACTACTTTACCGAACAACGTTTTGGGCGTGATGGCCATAATCTGACTCAAGCGATTCGTTGGGCGAAAGGGGAGATTAAGGTTAAAGATCGTAAAAAACGCAGTTTTTACCTTTCAGCGGCTCGTAGCGAAATTTTTAATTTAGTTGTAGCAGAACGAATTGAACAAAATGTGGTAGATCAGGTTCTAAGAGACGATATTGTGCAATTAAACGGATCGCACAGTTGGTTTAAGGCTGATGAAAATGAAGATTTAGCGGTTTTACAGCAACGTTTGAACGAGCAAGATATTTTGCTCACCGCGCCTTTAATTGGCGAAGAAAATTTATCCGCAAGTGCGGTCGAAAATCAAGTGGTTTTAGAACATCAGGTTTTCCAAGGATTGATGAAACAAGAAAGAATGAAAGCCGCTCGTCGCCCTTTATTAATGCAGGCAAAAGATTTCCATTGGACGTTTGTTGAAGAAGGATTGAAGCTCTCATTTTATTTGCCGGCAGGGAGTTATGCCACTGCATTGGTGCGAGAGTTAGTGAATATTAAGGAAGAAGAATAATGCGAATTTTAGTCAGCAATGATGACGGTTTTCACGCCGAAGGGATTCAAGTTTTAGCAAAAGAATTACGAAAAATTGCCGATGTGGTAATTGTTGCACCCGATCGTAATCGTAGCGCGGCATCAAGCTCATTAACGCTTGTTGAGCCACTTCGCCCGCGTCATTTAGATAGTGGTGATTATTGCGTAAATGGCACGCCGGCTGATTGTGTGCATTTGGCATTAAACGGTTTTTTATCTGGACAAGTCGATCTCGTAGTATCTGGTATTAATGCAGGTTGTAACATGGGTGATGATACCTTATATTCAGGCACCTTGGCGGCTGCATTGGAAGGGCGTCATTTAGGGTTACCAGCTATTGCGGTATCTTTAGATGGTCGTCTGCATTATGAAACAGCGGCTCGCGTGGTGTGTGATTTGATTCCCAAATTACATCCTCAATTATTGAATAAACGCGAAGTGATCAACATTAATGTACCAGATTTGCCTTACGAAGAACTCAAAGGCATTAAAGTCTGCCATTTAGGCTATCGCACATCTGCAGCGGAAGTGATTAAACAAAAGGATCCTCGAGGTGAACATATCTATTGGATTGGTCCGTCAGGCTTGCCAGAATATGATGGTGAAGGCACGGATTTCCATGCGGTAAAAAATGGTTATGTTTCCATTACGCCAATTCAAGCGGATCTTACGGCTCATCAGTCAATTGCTGCTTTACAAGATTGGCTGGAAAGTGAATAATGTGCCATTTTGAAACGAATTTTCCCCATTGAAGCAATAAAGGATAAGTGAATGAATATTTTTGGTGCGATGTACGATAAAACGATGCAATGGTCAAAACATCGCTTTGCCGTGTTTTGGCTATCCTTTGTGAGTTTTATTGAGGCCATTTTCTTTCCAATTCCACCCGATGTGATGTTGATTCCAATGTCAATGTCAAAACCGAAAAGTGCGTTTCGTTTTGCGCTTTATACAGCGGTCGCTTCTGTAGTGGGGGGAATGATTGGTTATGCTATCGGCTATTATGCCTTTGATTGGGTTCAAGGTTATATTCAACAATGGGGCTACCAAGCTGCTTGGGAACAGGCTATGGCGTGGTTTAAAGAATGGGGCATTTTAGTGGTATTTGTCGCTGGTTTTAGCCCGATTCCTTACAAAGTTTTCACCATTTGCGCGGGCGTGATGCAAATGGCGTTTATCCCCTTTGTGATTACTGCATTTGTGTCGCGTTTTGCTCGTTTTATTTTAGTGGCAAAACTCGCTGCATGGGGCGGAGAAAAATTCGCCGCGAAATTACGTAAATCCATTGAAATCATTGGTTGGAGTGTCGTTGCTCTGGCTGTGATTGCTTATCTTATTTTAAAATAACAGGATGACCTTTTTTATGAATAAATTACTCTTAATTATTTCGAGTGCATTGCTGATCTCAGCTTGTACAGGAGAACCACAAAAACAAGATCCCGATGCATTACCTAATGGTATTATGCAACCCGTAGAAGGAACGGGAGCGGTTGCCGGTGGTAGCTTTATGCCGGAAATTGAAAAGAATTCGATGCCAAATCAAATGAAATAAATTTAATGTTAAAGGAAGAATAAATGAAAAAATCGTTTTTATTGCTCCCTGTGAGTATCGCTATTTTAACGGCTTGTAGTTCAAATAGCCCTGCGCCAATTGAAAATGTAGATGGCACACTTTCTCCGGGGGTAATGCAACCTGTTGATAATAATTCGAGCGGTACATGGCAGCCAGAAATTCAACAAAATACGATGCCAAATACCATGGGCAATAGCGTGCCAACGGGAACTCAAACACCACAACCAAGTTTCCAACCGACTTATCAACCGGTTCAACAACCTGCTGCAGCACAACCTAAACCAACGCCTGCTCCGGCACCAGTTCAACCGCAAACTAAAACGGTAACTAAAACGGTTTCTGATTGCACCAGCTCTGGCGCAATCAACGTGCCGCGTAATCCAAATACTAATGCACCGGATTACAGCCAAATTCAAAAAGGTTCATACAAAGGAAATACCTATAAAGTAAACAAAGGCGATACCATGTTCTTAATCGCTTACTTGACGGGTATGGACGTGAAAGATTTGGCAAGCATGAATAATATGAAAGAGCCTTATAGCTTAAGTGTGGGCCAAACGTTAAAAATTTCAAATTGTTCAACTAAAACGGTTACCACGACTGTACCAGTGAAAACTACCGCACCAGCTGCACCGGCAGTCCCTGCTGAACCAGAAGTGACTTATACACCAGGTGCAAACGGTACTCAAATTGGTTCTGATGGTACGGTAATTGGTCCAATTAAATCAGGTGTTGCAACAGGTGGCGCATCAACACCAGCATTTACCAACAATACACCTAGCACACCAGTGACAACGACAACACAAGTGGAAACCACAAACAATACACCAGTTAATGCGAACGTTGTGGCACCTGTTGCATCGAATGTGGCATGGCAATGGCCAACCCAAGGCAACGTGATCCAAGGTTTCTCTAACTCGGATGGTGGGAACAAAGGGATTGATATCAGTGGTTCTCGTGGACAAGCAGTTAAAGCGGCCGCGAGTGGTCGTGTTGTATATGCGGGTAACGCATTACGTGGCTATGGTAACTTAATCATCATCAAACATAACGATGATTTCTTAAGTGCTTATGCACACAACGATAAGATCCTTGTGAGCGATCAACAAGAAGTGAAAGCAGGTCAAGAGATTGCGAAAATGGGTAGCACAGGAACCAATGCTGTGAAACTTCACTTCGAGATCCGTTATAAAGGTAAATCTGTCGATCCTGTCAGATACTTACCGAGAAGATAATCTTTTCTCATAAAAAAGTGCGGTTAAAAATGACCGCACTTTTTGTTATACTCTCACCAATTTTTTCTCAATGCTTAGAATCTAAGGTTAATTCAATGCGTACAAGTCAATATTTATTCTCAACATTAAAAGAAACCCCAGCTGAAGCGGCCATTGTGAGCCATCAATTGATGCTTCGCGCAGGGATGATTCGTCCTCTTGCTTCAGGTCTTTATAACTGGATGCCAACCGGCTGGCGTGTGCTCCGTAAAGTAGAAAAAATCATTCGTGAAGAAATGGATAAAAGCGGCGCACTTGAAATCAAAATGCCAGTCGTGCAACCAGCAGAATTATGGGAAGAATCAGGTCGTTGGGAACAATATGGCCCCGAATTACTTCGTTTTGAAGATCGTGGTAATCGTCACTTTGTATTAGGTCCAACACACGAAGAAGTGATTACGGATTTAGTTCGCCGCGAAGTGTCATCATACAGACAACTTCCGATCAATTTATACCAAATTCAAACCAAATTCCGCGATGAAGTGCGTCCTCGTTTCGGTGTCATGCGTTCACGTGAGTTTATCATGAAAGATGCGTATTCTTTCCATGCGGATCATGCGAGCTTGCAACAAACTTATGATGTGATGTACCAAACTTACAGCAATATTTTCAATCGCTTAGGTTTAGATTTCCGTGCAGTACAAGCGGATACTGGTTCTATCGGTGGTAGCGCCTCACATGAATTCCAAGTGTTAGCAAATAGCGGTGAAGATGATGTGATTTTCTCTACGGAATCTGATTACGCAGCAAACATTGAATTAGCCGAAGCGGTGGCGATTGGTGAACGTGCCGCGCCAACGAAAGCAATGGAATTAGTTGATACGCCAAATGCAAAAACAATTGCTGAGTTGGTAGAACAATTCAATTTGCCAATTGAGAAAACGGTTAAGACCTTAATTGTAAAAGGGGCAAGCGAAGAGCAACCGTTAGTGGCATTAGTGATTCGTGGTGACCATGAATTAAATGAAATTAAAGCAGAAAAATTACCTGAAGTGGCTTCACCATTTGAGTTTGCAGACGAAGCGGTTATCAAAGCCAAAATCGGTGCGGGTGTGGGTTCATTAGGTCCTGTTAATCTCAATATTCCAGTGATTATTGACCGTTCAGTGGCATTAGTGTCTGATTTCAGCGCGGGTGCAAACATTGATGGTAAACATTACTTCAATATCAACTGGGAACGTGATGTAGCGTTACCAAAAGTGGCGGATATTCGTAACGTGGTTGAAGGTGATCCAAGCCCAGATGGTAAAGGTACCTTATTGATTAAACGTGGTATCGAAGTCGGCCATATTTTCCAATTAGGTAAAAAATACTCAGAAGCCATGAATGCGACGGTTCAAGGTGAAGATGGTCGTCCAATGGTCGTAACCATGGGATGTTACGGTATTGGTGTAACGCGTGTGGTCGCTGCAGCGATTGAACAGCATTTTGATGATCGCGGTATTGTGTGGCCAACAGATGAAATTGCACCATTTACCGTAGCCGTCGTGCCTATGAATATGCACAAATCTGAAAGCGTTCAACAATATGCCGAAGAATTGTACCGCACTTTACAAGCACAAGGCGTAGAAGTGATCTTTGATGACCGTAAAGAGCGTCCAGGTGTGATGTTTGCCGATATGGAACTTATCGGTGTACCACACATGGTGGTAATTGGGGAGAAAAATCTCGCAAACGGCGAAATCGAATATAAAAATCGCCGTACCGGTGAAAAACAAATGATTGCAAAAGATCAGTTGTTAGATTTCTTAAAAGGACAAATTAAAGCTTAATTGAGTCTTTGATGATGAAAAAAGGAGATTGAGGCATCCACTTCAATCTCCTTTTTTATTATTGATTAGTAATTGCTTGCAGTATTACCAGAAGTACCAGTTACAATGGCAATCCCTGCACTTGCACCAATTCGAGTAGCTCCCGCTTCAATCATGGCTAGTGCAGTTTGAGTATCACGAATACCACCGGAGGCTTTTACGCCAATGTTGCCCACCGTTTTCTTCATCAATGCCACATCTTCTACGGTTGCACCACCTTTATTGAAACCCGTGGAGGTTTTAACAAATGCGACACCTAACGCTTTACAGATTTCACAGGCTTTCACAATTTCTTCTTTGGTAAGTAAGCAGGTTTCTAAAATCACCTTAAGCGGCACGCCATGACAAGCGGTTAATACAGCTTGAATGTCGTCTTTTACGGCATCCCATTTATTGGATTTAATTAAGCCAACATTAATTACCATATCGATTTCACCCGCCCCAGCTTTGATTGCTTCTTGGGTTTCAAAAGCCTTGACTGAGGATAAGTTGGCACCAAGTGGGAAACCAACAACCGTACAAATTTTGACGTTTGAGCCAGCGAGTTTTTCTTTGGCTAAAGGAATATAGCCTGAATTAATGCAGACTGAATAAAAGCCGTATTGAATAGCTTCATCACAGAGTTTAAGAATATCCTGTTTTGTTTTTTCTGCAGTAAGGGCGGTGTGATCAATATATTGTGCTAATTGTTTACTATTCATATTTTTCTCCTTAACTTAGTCATCGGTTATTATTGATGATTATTCTTTATTATGAAATTTTTAGGTAATTCTTGATCACATATTAATAAGTCGAATTGATTTAAATCATTAATATATGCTTTTCTTACTAGTCCTATTTTCATATGATCAAATACCAATATATTCTTTTTACTTTTTTTCATTGCCATTTTTTTTACTTTTGCTTCATTATAATCAAAGCAGCTAACACCATATTCATCGCTTACACCTGCCGCAGAAATAAAGGCTTTAGTTGTAAGTATCGATTCTATTTCTGAGTTATTAATTGGAGTGAAAAATGAGTTATGACTAGAGTATGATCCACCTGCTAGTATTACTTCACAATTACTTTTTTCTTGCAAAATTGTAAATGTATTTAGAGAACAACAAAGTGCAGTAAATTTTATATCTGATTTTATTTGTGATGCAATAAAAGGGATTGTTGAACCACAATCAAAAAAAATAACATCCCCATTTTCAACAAGTTCTGCAGCCGCTTTACCTATAGTCATTTTCTCCTTTAAATTCTTATTTTCTTGTTCAAAAATCAGATAGTTAGCCTCATGATGGTTTTGAGGGGCTTTGACTATGTGACCACCTAGTAGAATTAAGGGGCATCCTTCAGTACTTAAATCTCTTCTTAAAGTCATTTCAGATACACTTAGTATATTGGCTGCATCTCTTAATTTTATAGAGCTCATTGTTCTGAGTATAAATTCTAAGCTTTTTATTCTTGAATTGTTTTTTCTGTCCATGGTGATATGTGGTTATAGTTTTATTGCTTCTAATAATATCATAAAAATTTTTTCTAGAACTGTGATCTTTGTCACTTTTTTAACATTTTTTGAGTATTATACTGTTGTTTAAATAAAATGTTACTTTATTAACAATTGAAATGGAGGTCGTATGGATATTGCAGTTATTGGTTCAAATATGGTTGATCTGATTACATATATAGATCGGATGCCTAAGTTGGGTGAAACAATCGAAGCTCCTAGCTTCAAGATAGGATGTGGAGGTAAAGGTGCTAATCAAGCAGTAGCTGCTGCTAAGTTAGGATCGGATGTGATGATGTTAACAAAAGTTGGAGATGATTTGTTCGCTGAGAACACACTAAAAAACTTTCATCTGAATGCTATAAATACTGATTATGTAACAGTAGCAAAAGGTGTTTCCAGTGGTGTCGCACCGATATTTGTAGATAAGTCATCCCAAAATAGCATTCTTATTATTAAAGGTGCAAATAGTCACTTATCAACAAAAGATATAGATGACGCAGAAAATGAACTTAAAAAATGTAAGCTTATTATTTTGCAATTAGAAGTTCCATTATCTGTTGTTTATTACTCAATTGATTTTGCAGTTAAAAATAATATACCTGTGATATTAAATCCAGCTCCTGCTGATCCAAATTTAGATATTAATTATGTGTGTAAGTGTGATTTTTTTATGCCTAATGAGACTGAATTAGAAATTCTTACAGGGTTACCAGTTTCTAATATTGATGAGATTCTGATAGCAGCTAATTCATTGATTTCAAAAGGATTGAAAAATCTTGTTGTTACTTTGGGGGAGAAAGGTGCGATATGGCTAGATGGAAATGTAATTCATCATATTGCTCCTCATAAGGTTAATGCTATTGATACTAGTGGAGCTGGGGATGCATTTATAGGATGTTTTGCACACTATCTTGTTAAAACGCATGATATTTTAGCATCTTTGAACATGGCCTCTGCATTTTCAGCTTATAGCGTGACTGGTCAAGGAACTCAAATATCATATCCGGATAAAAAAGAATTTGAGTGTTTTTTGGGTAAATTATAAGGAGTATGTTATGAAAGGAATACAGCAAATGCCTGATGGATATTTGAATCGAACACCTATATTTCAGTTCATATTATTATCTTGCCTATTTCCATTGTGGGGGGCTGCCGCGAGCTTAAACGATATTCTTATTACTCAATTTAAGAGTGTATTCACATTAAGTGACTTTGCAAGTGCATTAGTTCAAAGTGCCTTTTATGGTGGATATTTCTTAATTGCAATTCCAGCTTCTCTAGTAATAAAGAAAACAAGTTATAAAGTTGCTATTTTGATTGGTTTAACCTTGTATATTATAGGCTGTTCAATGTTTTATCCAGCTTCTCACATGGCTACTTATACTATGTTTTTAGCTGCTATATTTTCTATTGCTATCGGTTTAAGTTTCCTTGAAACATCAGCGAATACTTATAGTTCTATGCTCGGCCATCGAGATTATGCGACATTAAGACTGAATATTAGTCAAACATTTTATCCGATTGGTGCGATTTCTGGCATTTTACTGGGTAAATATTTAATCTTCCAAGAAGGGGCTAGCTTGAAAGAACAATTGCTTACGATGTCACCAGATCAAGCTCATGAATTTAAATTATCATTGCTTGAGCATACATTACAACCTTATAAATATCTTATTTTTGTATTAATTGCTGTTACTTTGTTGTTCTTATTGACAAAATTCCCTAGATGTAAAGCTGAAAATGAAGTTTTAGCTACTAATGTGAAATTCATTGATACATTGAAATATTTATCAAAGAATAAACAATTTAAGAAAGGAATTATTGCTCAATTTTTATATGTGGGCATGCAGGTTGCAGTATGGTCGTTTACAATACGTTTAGCTTTAAATTTAAGTAATATTAATGAGAGGGATGCTTCAAATTTCATGATATATAGTTTTATTGGTTTTTTCATCGGAAAATTTGTAGCAAATTTTTTAATGACTAAGTTTAAATCAGATGCAGTATTGTTTGTGTATTCTATTCTTGGTGTATTTACTCTCTCTTATACTTCTTTTGTTCATGACTTTTCAGCTGTTTATGCTGCAATTTTTGCAAGTGTATTGTTTGGACCATGTTGGGCTACAATTTATACATCTGTATTAGGAACTGTTAAACAAGAACATCGGGAAGTAGCCGGAGCTGTTGTAGTAATGTCAATTATTGGAGCTGCGGTTGTTCCTGCTATTCATGGATATGTTTCTGATACTTTAGGATCTTTACAATTAGCCTTTGTTGTACCAACGCTTTGCTTTATCTATGTTGGATATTACTTCTGGGATAAAATGAAATTAGAAAAAGGAGAGGAATAATGGAAACGAAGTTATTTTTATTCAAAGAATTATTTTCTAGAGATGAAAAAGTATTGCTTAGTAATAATGATTTTACAGTGTTTGGCTTTAAGTATGAATCAGGAATTGAAGCAATAAAAATTTGTAATAAAAAAGGATTTATTATTGTATTGCCTTTTTATGGTCAAATTATTTGGGATGCTGAATTTGGTAAACATTCATTAAAAATGAAGAATATGTTTTCTGAGCCGAAATTTGGTAATAGTATTGTTGATACTTACGGATGTTTTGCTTTTCATTCGGGGTTAATCAGAAATGGCTGTCCAAGCCCTGAAGATGATCATGTTTTGCATGGAGAGATGCCCTGTTCAATTATTAATAATGCCTGGTTAATCATTGATAATAATTCAATAACCCTTACGGGAGAAGTTGAATATGTGAAAGGGTTTGGAAATCATTATTCAGCAAGACCAGCTGTAACACTTTATTCAAATAGTACTTTATTTGATATTCAAATGAGTGTAACTAATTTATCTAGTGTTGATATGCCATTGCAATACATGTGCCACATGAATTATTGTTATGAGCATGGAGCGGTGTTAACACAGAATATTCCTGATGAGGCTATTGTTTTGAGAGAAACTATACCAGCTCACGTTAGCCCAACAGAAAAGTGGCTTGAGTTTAATGATAAAATTAAAAAAGGGGAATACCATCTTGATAAATTAGATAATGATGTGATGTATGATCCTGAAATAGTATTCTTTATGGATAATCTAAGTAAATATCAAGAGAATTTAGAATATAAAATGAAATCACCTAGTGGGCATAGCTATGTAACAAAATTCTCATCTAAAGACTTTAATTATGCAACACGATGGATTTTGTTTAATGAGGATCAACAAGTAGGTGCATTTGTATTACCAGCAACTTGTAGGCCAGAAGGTTTTTTAGCAGCTAAAAAAGCAGGAAGTTTAATTATGCTAAAACCTAAAGAGACAAAAGCATTTAGTGTAACTACAGGAATTGAAAATTTATAGTTATTAAATAATGCTCCTATTTTTATAATAGGAGCATTTTTTATGTGATGCCAAGTTTAGATAATGTATTTATAGCAAAATATCTGTAATTTTGACCGCACTTTTCTGATCGATTACAATCCTTTTATCCTAGATCATGGAATTTGTTGTGAAACTTAAAACCTTATTAAAAAATGCGATTTCGCTTTTGCTGACGTTGATTATCGTGAGCAGTATTCTTGATTTTATTCGTAAACCTAATATTCCGCCTGAAATCAATGCAACGGCACTTTATGATTTACAGGGGAATGCCTTCTTTTTACCTCAATTAGATCAAGCTAAGCCGACAATCATTTATTTCTGGGGAAGTTGGTGTGGTTATTGTCGTTATACTTCTCCAGCGATTAATTCAC
>CAKAQT010000024.1:0-10937 GCA_916720325.1 Parahaemophilus parainfluenzae | reverse complement strand
CTGTGTTTTACTCGGCATGCTCACTCAAGAAGCCACCACTTTGGTGTTTCCAAAGTCGAGCATAAAGGCCATTTTGTTCAAGCAACTCTGCATGTGTACCTTGCTCGACAATTTGTCCTTTATCTAACACGATTAAACGATCCATTGCCGCAATAGTGGATAAACGGTGAGCGATGGCAATAACTGTTTTATTTTCCATCATTTTGTCGAGGCTTTCTTGAATCGCCACTTCCACTTCGGAGTCTAGTGCACTGGTCGCTTCATCCAACAGTAAAATTGGTGCATCTTTTAACATGACACGCGCAATAGCAATACGTTGGCGTTGTCCACCCGACAGTTTCACCCCGCGTTCACCAACATGGGCATCATAGCCTTTTCTGCCTTGAGCATCGCTGAGATAAGGAATGAAATCGGCTGCTTCCGCACGTTTAGCCGCATTGAACATTTCTTCATCTGTCGCTGTTGGGCGACCATAAATAATATTATCCCGAACAGAGCGGTGTAAAAGCGAGGTATCTTGTGTTACAAGACCAATCTGACGACGAAGGCTTTCTTGGCTTACATCTAAAATATTTTGACCATCAATAGTAATTGAACCTTCTTGCGCTTCATAGAAACGTAGAAGTAAATTCACAATGGTTGATTTACCTGCACCAGAACGACCAATTAAGCCCACTTTTTCACCTGGTTTAATGGTGAGATTAAAATGGTTAAGTAACGGTTTATTCGGATCATAGGCAAACGAAACATTGTTAAATTTGATCTCACCTTGTTTTACTTCTAATGCAACACAATTTGGCTTATCAACAATGGTATGCGGTTTGGTTAGCGTTGCCATACCATCATTCACTGTCCCGATATTTTCAAATAAACGAGCCGATTCCCACATAATCCAACGAGAAAGACCATTTACACGTAACGCCATCGCGGTTGCTGTAGCCACTGCTCCCACACCGACTTGGCCATTTTGCCACAACACCACGCCTAAAATCGCAGTGCTTAACGTTAAGAAAATATTGGTTGCGTAAGTTAAGGTATCTAATGAACTCGCCAAACGCATCTGTGCATGCACGGTGACCATAAATTCTTCCATGGAACGTTTTGCATAATTCGCTTCTCTCGCATCATGTGAAAATAGTTTTACCGTTGCAATATTTGAGTAAGCATCCGTAATACGTCCTGTCATTAAAGATCGCGCATCAGCTTGTCGTTGTGCTGTTTTCGCTAAACGAGGAATAAGCAAACGTAAAATAGTTACAAATGCCACAATCCACAAGAAAAATGGCACTAAAAACCAAGTATCTAAAGCCGCAAGCACCAAACTTGATGTAATAAAATAGACGGCAACATATACCAACATATCCGCAATGGTCATGACGGTATCACGCACCGCAAGGGCGGTTTGCATCACTTTCGCCGATACACGACCTGCAAATTCATCTTGATAGAAACTTAAGCTTTGGCCTAGCATCAAACGGTGGAAATTCCAACGCAAACGCATTGGAAACACCCCTTGTAGCGTTTGTAAGCGTACATTCACGCCCACGAATAACCATACAATACTGAAAATGAGCAAGGCAGCCATGCCAGCAAGCAAATGCCCTTTTTCTTGCCAAAGCGTGCTTGGTGTATAAGCGCCTAGCCAGTCCACCAATAATCCCATAAATTGGAAAAGTAAGGCTTCCATTACACCAATACCGACCGTCAATACCGCGAGTAAAAAGATCCAGCCTTTCATGCCATCAATGCTTGACCAAATAAAACGGAACAAGCCTTTTTCAGGCGTCGTTGGATTGCTTTCCGGATAAGGATTTAAACGGTTTTCAAACCATGAGAATATTTTATTAAACATAACAATACCTTAAAAAATTAAAGGCGACAGAGCCGCCTAAAGTGCGGTCATTATAGCGTAAGTTTTGAACGATGGGCTAGGTTTTGCGAAATTGGCTCGGTGAAAGCCCATAAATTGCTTTAAACGCCTTACTAAAATGTGCTTCTGATTGATACCCTACTTCAAGAGCGATCGCTAAAATGGTCTTTTGCGTATTTTTCAATAAAACAGCCGCCATTTCTAACCGCACTTGTGTGAGAAATTTTCCTGGTGGCATCCCGAGTTGCTGTTGAAAGATCCGCATAAAGGTCGCACGAGACATGGAAGCCAACTCTGCTAATTGCTCAATATTCCAATCTAATTGAGGTGAAAACAGGATTTTTTCAAGGACTTGATTCAGTCTTTTATCCTGCAACGCGGCTAATAAGCCTTGATTGAGCAAACCTATTTGCTGTGCATGACGCAAAATATAAATAAACAACACATTTGATAGCGCGTCGATCACGGATTTTGTGCCTTGCTTTGGTTTCTCGGCTTCTTGTAAAAAAAGTGAAACCAAGGGCTGCACAGGTGTATTTTGCAGCGAAAGATGTAAATAATCTGGTAACGAATCAATTAATAATGACGGTTTTTGGTAATAAAATGTCCCACAAAACATCTTCAGATCGGGCGTACCGGCTCCTATTTGATGGACATTAAAAAGTGCATTTGATTGCGCTCTCTGTAGGCTATTCTCTCTTTTTTGTTGAGAACTGCCCAAAAAGTGCAGTCGATTTTGAGGGAGAAAAAAGAGATCGCCTTTTTTCAAATGAAATTGTTTTCCCGCCAAGGTTACCCAGCACTCACCTTGCTCGATTAAATGAAATAAACCTTGATATTCCGCCGCATCTGGCTGATGTTCAACTTGCCAATCCCCTTGAAACAAGCAGCGAATATTAATTTCCCCGCGCACTTGCGCCAGCTGTGTTAATTTATCTAAATAATCCATTGTGAGATTTTCCGTCTAAAAGTTAAGACAATTTGACAAGTATCATACGCTAATCTGCTTATAATTCCTCTCGAAATTTGTACTAAATTTAAGGAGAAAAACAATGTTTGCAGATTGGAAAAATGATGTAGCACACGTTAAAAAATCATTCGGTGCATTAGGTAAAAAATACCCTAAAATGTTACAAGCTTATGGCGCATTAGGTGCGGCGGCGGCAGAAGGTAACGTATTAGATGCCAAAACCCGTGAATTAATTGCATTAGCAGTTGCAGTAACAACACGTTGTGAAAGCTGCATTGGCGTGCACGCTGATGAAGCGGTGAAAGCAGGTGCAACTGAAGAAGAAGTGGCAGCAGCATTAGCGATGTCTATCGCATTAAATGCAGGTGCAGCTTACACCTACTCTCTTCGTGCATTAGAAGCTTACAACGCACAAAAAGGCGAATAATTCGCAAGGAACTTTATGATTCTTTTAGCCCTCATTTGAGGGCTTTTTTTATCTCTAAAATTGACCGCTCTTTAAAGTGTATCCTATTTCGAATTTTCGCTGTGCCACACAAACAATCTACGACCTATTTCACGTGTATTACATTTAGTGCTATCATTCTTCAAATAAGAAACATTGATATTTTCATTTTCTTCAATATATTGAATTAGTACTGGTTTTGCTGGAACTCTCTCGCCCTCATCATCAAACACCTGAATTTGTCCGCTATCCCGTTTTATTACAGTGAAGATACCATCACTCAATGTTAATTCCATTCTGTCGACTTCATCGCCTATATTTACTTGTTGTATTTTTCGTGAAGAGACTGAAAATGTCTTAATACAATATTTCCTGAACGCTTTTAAAGTATGTCTCACATATTCATTGATGGGATCTATCTCGCCTAAAGACTCCTTCAACAATATTTGCTTAAGAATAGAACTAATACTATTTACATTATCATCCCAATAAACCCATCTTTTTTGCTCTTCTGGGATATTAAGATTTTTATATTCCGTATCTAATTTTGTAGACTTACATTTAGGAGTTAAAAAAACAAAAGTGATTTTTTCTTTTTCAATATCACTTTTGTTGATAACTGCATCATAGTAATCCTTCAGCTGCCCTTCATTCGCTGCCCCTTTTTGTATTTTATTTTCGATGATTACCCTATGCAGCCCTTTTTCTTTTTTCTTTTCAAATAAATCGATTTGAATATCTATATATTTTGTCTTTCCACATAACTCATATTCTTCTTCAAGAGATACTCTATAATCAATAGAAGGGTTATTAAAAAAATCCTTAAACCGTTCACTATTGACTTCTTCTAAAAACATTTTTACAAACGCACTACCAAGCCCATGATTTTCACTGCTATCTAATAAATAACCTAGCATAGCTGACATGCTTGGCTCATATAATCGAGAATCACCTCGACTTAACACATCAAAAATATTCAAAATCTCGTCCTAAAAAATTATTTAATTAATATACTTTAAAATAAATTCAAAGCTCTCATCTGAGCTACCACTTGCTCTACCTGAATTTCAGCCATTAAATTTTTGCCTTTTAATTTTGTCGCCCAAGGCAATTCAATTGAAGGTTTTCCTTGTTCTTTTTGCACATTTTCTTCATATACCGACACCACATTATCCAGATTATGATAAGGCGCAGTGCGCAATGGATTGTGATAAGCATACAATCCAATCACCGGTGTACCTTGCGTTGTCGCAATATGGGCCGGGCCTGAATCGGGAGAGATGACTAAATTTACTTGATGAATTAATGCAGCAAGTTGTTTCAAACTGGTTTTTCCTGAAGCATCAACCGGTTGGAAGTCACAAAGTGCGATAATTTTTTTCACCATTTCTAATTCGCGTTTTGCCGGCGAGCTACAAAAAATCACATTCACATTATGTTGATGAGCAATGTTTGCCACTTCCGCATAACGCTCAACCAACCAATCTTTCTCGGCTTTACTAGAGCAAGGAGAAATAATTAGATTTTTGCGCGTTGGATCAATAAACTGTTTGGCATATTCTCGATCTGAATCAGAAATTGCCAATTGCCAAGAAAGTATTTCTGCCGGTGGCACACCAAGATAATCTGCAAAAGCCATGAAACCATCTAGCACATGAGGCGTTTCAGGATCTTGCACTCGACGATTCACAAATAACCACTGCCCTTCTCGAGAACGTTTTTTGCCAAACCCAATTTTATATTTTGCTTGAATACCAAGAGATATGATAGATGCACGAAATGCTGTCTGCATATTCAAAAGCGCATCAAATTTATTATTTTTCAAAAACATCCATAAATTCCACACGCTTTTCCAACCGCTCTTTTTATCGTAAGGAACCAGTTCCACGCCTTCAATGCCAGAAAGCAGACCCATTTCTGTTTTACCCACAATCCACGTTAATTTCGTTTGCGGCCAATGATGTTGAATATGCTGCACCACAGCAAGTGCATGGCAAACATCACCCACAGCAGACAAACGCAAAATACAAAGTGATTTAGGGGGAGAGGTAAAAAGTGGAGAATGGGACATTTGAGTTCCTCGCGCATTTAATTTCCGTCTATTTTAAAGTAGAATGAAGGCATTTTCTATTATTCGGTTCAACTAAAATGCTTGAATTCCAACAAGATAATCAATTCTTTCTTTTTAATCTCACGGAAAAACCAACGGAGCCCGCTTCATTTTTTGAATCGGCTTTTTGGGAAAAACAACAACGTATTACCGGATCAGCCAAAGGACGCGGCACAACCTATTTCCTGAATACAAAAGATCTGTTTGGGGTAAACACTGCCCTTCGTCATTATTATCGCGGTGGTTTATGGGGAAAATTCAACAAAGATCGCTATCGTTTTCAATCATTGAGTGAAACACGTAGCGTGGCAGAGCTTCAGCTTTTAAATCAACTCCATCAAGCAGGTGTAGCCGTACCCAAACCGATTGCTGCACGTGTTAAAAAAGGCAAATTAGGTATTTGCTACCAAGCGGATATCTTGATTGAAAAGATCGAAAATGCCCAAGATCTGACTGCACTTTTGCAAACCCAGCAGCTGCCTAATGACATCTGGCAAGCCATCGGTAAATTAATTCGTCAGTTGCATGATTTGCAAATTTGTCATACAGATCTCAACGCTCACAATATTCTCGTTCAACAACTTGGAAATGAACAAAAATGTTGGCTCATTGATTTCGATAAGTGCGGTCAAAAATCAGGAGATTCTTGGAAACAAGGCAACTTGGAAAGATTACACCGCTCTTTTGTCAAAGAAGTCGGCAGAATGAATATTCAATTCAATGAAGAAAATTGGGATAAATTGTTGAAAGGTTACAATCACTAAAACCAGCAAAAAACGAACCGCACTTTTGTGCGGTTTGTTGCATTTTAAGCTTCAGGCTCTTCTAATTCTTCATACTTAGGTTCAGTACTTAAAAGAATCTCTTGAATATTCTCTGCCATTTTTTGATCGCATTCACGAGCAATATCAACCATAGCCGGATTTTTAAATATGCCTTTGTCAGGATCATAAACTTGCGACATTAAGGCCACTTCATGGCGATCTGCGTCAAAATAATATTGACTGACTGCTTTTGCCATTTTAGGAGCCATACCTAAATTGATAAGCGCTCGTTTTCCTGCGCGAACTGCTGAATCAAAAGTTTCACGAATCACATCATCAGCTCCTGCTTGATATAGCGCAAAGGTATCAAAACGGTCGAATGCTCGTGCGATGATTTTTATGCGAGGATTAATTTCTCGAGCAAAATGGACGATTTGATTTGCTTGCGCCGGATTATTGATCGCGACGACAAGTAAATCAGCTTTTTCCAATCCTGCTGCAATTAAAAATTCTGGACGAGAAGCATCACCAAAATAGGATTTTATTCCGTAATCATTAAAGCCTTTAATCATGGAAGGATCTAAATCTACGATGGTGGTATCGTAACCACTTAATCGCAGTAAATCATTCACTATCTGTCCGAAACGCCCCATCCCCAGAATTAAGATTGGATGCTGTTCATCAATTTCATCCGGGTGAATATCATCTGTCTTCGGTTTAGGCATCAGTTTTTCATAAAGAATTAATATAATCGGTGTAAACACCATCGAAAGCACAACAATCGCTGTCATATTCGCATTTATGGTTTGATCTATCACGCCTTCTGCTGTAGCAGCAGCAAATAAGACAAATGCAAACTCCCCACCTTGAGCCATTAAAAATGCTCGTTCCAATGCGGTTTTATGTGAGCTTTTTGCTACGCGAGCAACCAAGTAAATACAGAGACCTTTTGTGAGCATGAGAGAAATCACGCCCAATAAAATCAATGACCAGTTTTCAATAACCACATCGAGATTTAACGACATTCCCACACCAAGGAAGAAAAGACCAAGTAGCAAGCCGCGGAAAGGCTCGATATCGGCTTCAAGTTGGTGACGGAAAGAAGACTCTGATAGCATGACTCCCGCCACAAAAGCGCCCATTGCCATCGAAAGCCCGGCTTCTTCCATTAATAACCCCGAACCTAATACAACAAAGAGTGCAGCAGCAGTCATCACTTCGCGTGCTTTAGAGTTAGCGAGAATTTTGAAGACTGGATTTAGAATAAAACGCCCAATGAAAACCAACGCTCCTAATGCCACCATCGCAATAAGCGCAGATTGCCACCAAACGATTTGTGATTCACGTTCAAAAGGTGATAAGAATGTAATCACCGCTAATAAAGGTACAATCAGCAAGTCTTCAAATAATAGAATTGAAACAATTTTTTGACCCGGTTTTGTTGAAAGTGCTTTTCGTTCCCCAAGTACCTGCATCACAATTGCTGTTGACGTTAAAACAAAACCCGATGAACAAACAAAAGCGACTTCCCAAGATAAGCCAAATTGAGTCGCAACAACAGTCATCAGTACCGCAGAAATGACGACTTGCAAGCTACCTAATCCAAAAATCTGACGACGTAAACTCCAAAGATGAGAAGGCTTCATTTCAAGCCCAATCACGAATAAAAACATCACGACGCCAAATTCAGCAAGATGAATAATCGCGTGTGGATCATGAATAATATGCAATCCAAAAGGCCCAATAACTAATCCAGCCGCTAAATAACCTAGTACAGAACCTAATCCGATGCGTTTAAATAACGGCACGGCAACAACTGCAGCCCCCAATAGCGCCACAACCCGGATGAGATCACCCGCTCCTTCCGCAGCCATAGTTAACTCCTCAAATATTTTAAATATAAAAAAAGATCGCCTAATGCGATCTCAATAAATGGTCCCCCCTACCGGACTTGAACCAGTGACCAAGCGATTATGAGTCGCCTGCTCTAACCGACTGAGCTAAGGGGGGAAAGTGCGGTTGATTATAGAGAAATAATCATTTGAAGTCTATATACAAAAGGATGGTCGTTGGAAAATTGACCATCCTTTTTTAGATTCATTATTGCAATACCGAAATATCCGCCACTTGTAAGAACAAGCCTTGTAACGTATTTAAAATCGCTAAGCGGTTTTGGCGTAATGCTGGATCTTCCGCATTTACCATTACGTTATCAAAGAAGCTGTCTACCGGTGCGCGTAAGTTCGCTAATTTATCTAACACCGAAGTGTAATCTCCTTGTGCGATAAGCGGTTGTACTTCAGTGCGTAATGCAAGTACCGCTTCAGCAAGGGCTTTTTCTGCTGGCTCTACGCAAGCGGTCAAATTGATCTCGCCAATTGCAGCATCCGCTTTAGCTAAGATATTGCTTACACGTTTATTTGCTGCCGCTAACGCTTCCGCTGAATCTAAAGTACGGAAGTGTGAAACCGCACGCACACGTGCATCAAAATCAGCAGGGCGAGTTGGACGACGCGCCAATACCGCTTGAATTACATCCACTGCAATACCTTCATCTTGATACCATGCGCGGAAACGACCGAGCATGAAGTCCACCACATCAGCAACCACGTTTTGATTTGTGAGTTTATCACCGAAAAGTGCGGCTGATTTTTTCACTAAATCTTCTAAATCCAGCGGTAAGTTTTTCTCTACGATAATACGTAACGCACCTAATGCCGCACGACGCAATGCAAATGGGTCTGCACTTCCTTTAGGCGCTTGTCCGATGCCGAAGATACCCGTTAAGGTATCAAATTTATCCGCTAAAGCGACCGCACTTGCCACGAGTGATTTAGGTAATTCATCCCCCGCAAAGCGTGGCATATATTGTTCGTTTAATGCTACTGCGACTTCTTCATCTTCACCGTCATGACGAGCGTAGTGCATACCCATTACACCTTGTGTATCAGTGAATTCGAATACCATGTTGGTCATCAAGTCACATTTTGACAGTAAACCTGCACGTTTTGCTTTCGCTTCGTCTGCACCGATTTGTTTTGCAATTTCGCCTGCAAGTTGCTCAATGCGGTCTGTTTTGTCTTTTAATGTACCCAGTTGTTGTTGGAATAACACCGTTTCTAAGCGTGGTAAACGATCAACCAGTTTTTGTTTTAAGTCCGTTTTGAAGAAGAATTCCGCATCGGTTAAACGTGGACGAACCACTTTTTCGTTACCTTCGATGATCGCCGTTGGGTCTTCAGGATTGATGTTAGATACAAAGATAAAGTGCGGTAATAATTTGCCCTCTTTGTCATAAATTGGGAAATATTTTTGGTCGCCTTTCATGGTGTAAACCAAGGCTTCCGCAGGCACCGCTAAGAAACGTTCTTCAAATTTTGCCGCTAAAACGTTTGGATATTCCACCAATGAGGTCACTTCTTCAAGCAAGCTTTCTTCAATATCAGCCACGCCGCCAAGTGCGGTCGCTTTTGCTTGCGATTTTGCAAGAATTTCAGCTTTACGCTCGTTGAAGTCGGCTACCACAGAACCTTTCTCACGCAATAATTGTGGATATTGGTCAGCATGTTGAATTTCAAATTCTTTCTCGCCTAAGAAACGGTGACCGCGAATAGTGCGAGCACTTGCCACACCTAAAATTTCGCCTTCGATTAACTCATCACCTAACAACATAGTTACCGTGTGAACCGGACGGATAAACTGCACGGTTTTGTCAGCCCAACGCATTGGTTTTGGAATTGGCAATTTTGCTAAGGCATTAGCCACAATATCATTAAGCAAGTTTTTGGTCGGTTGACCTTCAATTTTCGCACGGTGAACAAGCCATTCACCTTTATCAGTCGCAATGCGTTCTGCTTGCTCAACAGTAATGCCACAACCGCGCGCCCAGCCTTCTGCCGCTTTAGTTGGTTTACCTTCCGCGTCAAAGGCTGCAGATACTGCAGGTCCACGTTTTTCGATTTCTTTGCTCGGTTGTTGGGTTGCTAAGTTCAACACTTTCACCGCCAAACGACGCGGTGCAGCAAACCATTCGATTTTATCGAATGATAAACCTGCTTGGTTTAATTCCGCCTCAACGTTATCCGCAAAAGAGGTCGCTAATGTTTTGAGAGCTTTTGGTGGCAGCTCTTCCGTACCGATTTCTACTAGGAAGTTTTGGGTTGTCATTTTGTTTTCTCTGGTAAGGTGCACCTTGGCACCATTTTATTTTAATTTAATCTTTTTCAATAATAGCTTCACATTTCACTGGAAAATTAAGTGAATTTGCAATAAAACACGCGTGATGCGCATTTTCATGTAATGCCAATGCCTTAACAGCATCCGACTCACTTGAAATTCTTACACGAGGTTTTAATGTTGCTGAAATAAAACGTCCTGCTTGTTCAGAACTGCCTTCATCCATAATTGCTATTGCTTCATCACGGTATTCTTGCACAATAATGTTATTAACGGCACAAAAATGTAAATACCACAATTTATGACAGGCAGAAATGGAGGCTAATAACATATCTTCTGGGTTCCAACGTGTTTTATCACCACGAAAAGCAGGATCAGCAGAACCTAAAATATTAGGTTTATTCAATGCCGAAGCAATAAAATCTCGCTCATACGCAGTATAAGAGGATGTG
Organism: Parahaemophilus parainfluenzae; assembly: GCA_916720325.1. Lineage (GTDB taxonomy): Bacteria > Pseudomonadota > Gammaproteobacteria > Enterobacterales > Pasteurellaceae > Haemophilus_D > Haemophilus_D parainfluenzae_W. The sequence continues at coordinate 150 of CAKAQT010000024.1, read as the reverse complement.
CCTCGCCCTAAATTCCCCACCCACTCTACGGTAGTTTGATAAGTGTGTTGCTTCATTATATTTTCTTCGTTATCACTTCTGCCAAATCTCCCCTAACCCCTCTTTGCTAAAGAGGGGATTGGATCTTTGCAGAGTTAAATATCTATGTTT
>CAKAQT010000023.1:0-11017 GCA_916720325.1 Parahaemophilus parainfluenzae | reverse complement strand
AAAGCGTGTATGTGCGAAAGTGCATCGGGGGTTCGAATCCCCCTCTCACCGCCATGAACCCTGTCAAATAATGTCTTTCTTGTCAAAAAACAACGTAAAAACAATAATTTAGTTATATCTAATCTGTTTCTTTCGTTGGTCTATGTTTGTCTTTGTTTCCGTTTTTAACTCCCTAATTTACTCCCTCACTTTTGGGGCGTTTTTCGAGGGAATTAAAACGGCTAAGTTTTAATCAAACAAAGGCTTTTATCATGAAATTAAATAAACCATTCACAGACACTTTTTTACAGTCACTAAAACCCAAAGCTAAAGAATACACCAAGCACGATGGCAAAGAATCTGGCTTAATGATTAGGGTAAAACCAAATAAAACGAAAACCTTTTACTTTGTTTATTCTTTTACTGGTAAATATAAGAAAATGAGCTTAGGAGAATATCCGACACTTTCTTTAATTTTTGCCCGTGAAATGGTGAAAGAATATAAAGGGCTTATTTATAGAAATATTGATCCGCTTGCTTATCGGAAAACATTACAAAACCCAGTAGAGGAAAATAAACTCACCTTTTCAGAAATGGCAGAGAAATGGCGAGATAAACGCTTAAAACAAGGCAAATTCAAAGCTCAGACAATTAATGAGTCCTTTCGCCGTGTAGAACTCCATTTGTTCTCAAAGATCGGGAATTTGCCGATTGATGAAGCAAATTTGAAAACCTTTGAACCCGCGCTTTCACCGTTAAAAAACTCAAATACACTTTACAAAATAAACATTGCGATTAATCAGATTTTCAGAATGGCAGAGGATGAAGATTTGATTGTTAAGAATCCGTTTAGAAAAATTCATGATGAATTTACTTACATTGAAACTAAGAATCACCCGACACTTGCACCAGAAGACTTGCCACGTTTATTTAGAGTATTGCAAGGCGCAGACTTGAAGAAACCAACCTCACTTTTAATCGAATGGCAATTATTAAGCATTTTGCGTAGTTCTGAGGCGGTTAGCATTGAATGGGCTGATATTGACTGGGAAGCGAAAGCCCTACATATTCCAGCTGAACGAATGAAAGGCGGTAAACGACCGCACAGTATACCGCTTTCTTCTCAGGCCTTGAATGTGTTAGACCAAATGCGCCGTTATACCGGAAATCGTAAATATGTGTTTTGTTCACGCATTGCACCTTTCAATAAACCGATGAATAGCGGGGCTGCAAATGTAGCCTTGAAGCGAATGGGATTTAAGGATTTATTGGTTGCGCATGGTTTGCGCAGTATCGCTAGCACCTATTTACATGAATTAGACCGATTTTCATCTGAAGCGATTGAATTATGTTTATCTCATGAAAATAGGGGGAAAGTCCGAAAAGCTTACGATAAATCGAAGAAGTGGAAATCAAGACAAACTATTATGCAATGTTGGGGCGATTATGTAGAGCAATGTAAACTAGAAGCTATGAAAGCAGGATAAACCAACAAGGGCGGGCAACCGCCCTTTATTCTTCCTCGCATTCGTCTTCATCTTCGCACTCATCATAATAGACTGGCTCAATGTACTTTTCTTTAGGCTTACCTTTTGCTTTATCTTCTTTTTTCTCGCTGTAGTGATCATAGACTTTATAGGCAATGTAAGCAATTACAGCTTTCTTAATTATGCCATTAGATTTCTTTTTCTGTGCTGCAATAGCTGGATTCACAGAACTTATAGCTATACCCAGCGCAAAGAAATAAGTTAAAGCCTGTTTAATCATTGATGAAGCCTTGCTGTTACTGGTTTTCTATGGGTTTATTATATCAAAATCGCAAGCCTTACAATACCTAAAATCCTATTTTCCCCCTGATTTTTCCGATTGTTTTTGCTTATGAAAAATCGTTCCCCTCGCACGCCTTCACGCTTTTACTTGATACCTCATTTTTAACGCAAGCCTCGGCAAGCTCTCACCCTTGGTTAATACTGGCTTTTCTTGATATTTTAAAAGCGCAATCATTAACGCAAATCAACGCAAACTAACGCAAAATTTGCGTTAAAAATTCTGCTTTTTAGTGATTTTTGACTAATGAAAATCGGACAGTTTAGAAAGCGTTACACAAAGTCCGGTTAAATATGCCACTGTATTTCTCCTAATTATGTGAATCCATTCCTCACAAACCCCGCCGAATGCATACAAAACGCATATTTTCTATTATAAAAATCGTTCCACAGCGTACCGCACGGACACCACAATGACTACATTTTATAGGTAAGAAAAAATGCAAGAAACCCAAACGAAAGAACGTTTTTTACGGATTGATGCCGTAATTGAATTAACAGGGCTTGCGCGTTCTACTATTTACGACAAAACACGATTAAGCCAATTTCCACAGCCCGTAGATTTAGGCGGGAATAAGAAAGCATGGCTAGAAAGTGAAGTAAATAAATGGATGCAAGAGCGCATTGAACAACGAAATCAAAAAACAGCAGGAAAATAAAATGAAACTACAAAACCCACAAATTCAAGAAAAAATGACCGCACTTTTAGAGCAGTTCAATAATCAGAAAGAGACGCTAATCATGATTGATCGTGAATTAGCCGACTTACATATGCAACTAGCTAAAAACAACGCCACGATTGTCGCAGTTAAATCTGAGTATGAACAAGAAGCCGCAGCAATTAAGGCTAAATTTGAGCAAAGCCATGCGTTAGCACTTGATGACTATACTTTAATTCAAAAAGCCAAAGCAGAATTAAAAGCTCGTCTTGATTTCTTCACGGCAACTGGAGAAGAGTTGGAAGAAAAAATCTATCAAAAATCTGAGCAAGTTTTTACAGCTAAAACGCACTTATTGGCAACGCGAAAACATTTAATTTTTAGTTATGGTGAGGCGTTGGTAAATGAATTTATTAAGCAACATATCGACCAAATTACCTTGTTTAGAAGCTTAATCGTGAATGGTATTGAATATGATCCAATAACAGAAAAAGACGGCAAAGATGTGTTTAATGAAATGCTCATTAAGAAATTATCTGGTTTTGATAATTCATTACCCGATGAATTTAAATTGCCAACGCTTAATTTACAACAAGATTGGAAACCTAAAACCCCAACGCAAAAACATGTGGATAGTTTTAAACCTCAAGCAGATAAAGGGTTTAAACGTTTATTAAATAATTTCTAGGAGAATAAATATGGAACGCATTACAAGTCAAAAATTTGCAGAATATAAAAATAAGCTAGGCGGCAACAAAACAGGTGAAAGTGAATATATGCACGATTTTGCCAAGATTGAATCTATTCTCAATGAGGGAATTCAAAATAATGCATTTTTACGCATGATTGACGTTAAATTCACCCCACTTACCTTGAATCAAGCGCATGAATTATCCTTACCGGTGGTTAGTCGAACCAATACAGATAATTCTGCTCGAGTGCCTAAAAATTATGTTCAAGCTGGCGTAGATTTTAATTGTCGACAAGTCAATTTTGATACCAAAGTCTCTTATCAAGATTTAGATAAGTTTGCGGATGTAGATTTTGAAAAATCAATTAATGACAGCATGATCAGCGAATTCATGCAAAATATTATTATGATTGGTTTTAATGGGGAACGTTGGGCAGATGATAGCGATCCTGTGCAAAACCCATTAGGGCAAGATGTGGCGAAGGGCTGGACGGCACAACTTAAAGAAAAAGGGCAAGTTATCAATGCTGCAACAGAACAAGGCGCAAGTATTAATCAATTAATTGCTAAAGCGCTTGATAAATTGCCGATTAAGCTTCGACATAGTGGCGAATTAATCGCTATTTGTGGGTATGATTTGCTAGGTGGTGACTTTGTTAATTTGGCTTATTCTGATTTGCAGAGCGCCAAAACAAACAACGTTATCATTCCTCAAAAGCTTATCGGTGGATTAAAGGCAATCAATGTAAGTTATTTTCCGAAAAATGCGATTTTAGTGACCACACTTTCCAATCTAGCCATTTATTTTAAAAAGGATAGTTCACGTCTTTTCTTCCAAGATAAACCGCGTGAAAATGCGCTTGAAGTGTATTTTTCTACAAACCTTGATTTTCTACTAGGAAATCATTTACATGCGGTTTTAATAGATGGTATTCGTACAGAGGCGTAATCTATGACAGAGATTAAACAAGGCTCTTTTACCTTGCTTGAATGTGCCGAAAGAATGTTAGAGGCAAGCCGAACGATGACGATCTTTTGTATTGAAGAAGCAATAAAACAAGGGCATATTTCAGAAAATGATAAAATCGAACTCATGCTAGCCTTTGCGGATTTAATGGAAAAGGAAGCGCAAACATTCAAACAAAGCTTTAAGCGCACTCAAAGCGACCAAAAAAGCGAGATCTTTAACTTTTAATTAATCGCCCCGAAAGGGGCTTTATTTTTATATAAAAACCTTTTAAAAACTTTTTAAAGTGCTATTATCATATCTAATGAAGATAAACCATGTAGAGGAAAAAATATGGCGATTCACCAAATTTTGACGCAGCAAGCTGCAAGCATTACCGATTTAAAACGGGATCCGATGGGCATTGCACAAGCAAGTGAAGATGGCGCAGTCGCCATTTTAAATCGTAATCAACCGGCTTTTTATTGCGTAACACCAGCCCTTTTTGCATATTTTCAAGAGTTAGCAGAAGATGCTGAATTAGGCAGAATTGCGCAAGAGCGTAAAGCGGATGGGGATTTTGTTACGGTAAATATTAATGACCTATAGCTTAAAATTTCATGAAAAGGCACTTAAAGAATGGCAAAAACTGGGTGAGCCAATCAGAAATCAATTAAAAAAGAAATTGATGGAACGACTGGAGAATCCACATGTTCAAGCTGATAGATTAAGTGGATTTTCGACCGCACTTTATAAAATTAAGTTACGTTCATCAGGCTATCGTTTAGTTTATGAAGTTAATGATAATGAAGTAACGGTTTTTGTATTATCTGTAGGGAAACGAGATCGTTTACAAGCCTATGAAAATGCTCGGAATAGAGCGCATTAAGTCCGAGTGGTTAGAATTTTAATTACATAAATAAAGCCTAAAGCCCGCTAATGGGCTTTACTTTTATCTAAGGAAACAAAAAATGGCCAAAAATAAACCAACATTACCCCCTAGAAAATGGTATAGCTTGCAACAGGCAGCGGATAAATTGACAAGAGAATTTGGCGAACTAGTAACAATAGATGATTTATTACATTATTATCAAATAGGGCTTTTAGAATTATCCGTTTATATAGCAACAAGTCAAGAAACAATAAAAATAGGAAAGCATATATTTTCAACCTTTGAGAACATTGACGGCAAGAAAACGTTTCCTAGAAATATATTAGATTTTCATTTATTAAGCGAATATCAAGAGGATATTTTTATCCAGCACCTATTTTCAATCAAAAAAGGTACAGAAACTACTTATCAAAATAAATTCTTGAAAATAAATGTTTCAAACCTCAATAAAGAATTTGATAATCTGATTTTTATTGATGGCTTTATGAATCTATTAGATGCAATAGGGAACGGCCCTAAAGCGATAAAAGACACGATAGAAAAAGGAATAAATCTAGCTCGCCTTAACTATCTTGTATCACCCGATCATGGCGATGATTATAGAATTGTTATTCTCACTAATTTAAACGAAAACAATAAAGAAAACATATTTATTCAATTAGATGATTTTTATGTTTTAGATAGCGATTTAAAGGCCTTTTTAAATGGCAAAAACAAAGAAAAAGACGTGGAAAAAATAATAGAGAAAAGTAAAGTAGGCAGAAAGCGCGATAACCGTCACAAAGAAATAATAGAAATTTCAAAAGCATTTTCCGTAAAATATCCAGAAGCTAATAGAGAAAGTATAAAAAATGCTGTGATGAATTTATTAAATATTGATGACTTATCAGACGAACAAATAAGACGTTATTTAAAAGAAGAAAATATAGGAAAACCGCACGGAAGTTCTATTTCAAATATGACTTTATAACCCAATCATTTATTTAATACACAAAACTAACGTATTTTGTTTATGTGTAAACAAATTTAGTTTTGTGTACCTTTCTTAATCTCGCCCCCATACCATACGCTCCGACAAACAAGACATTTCAAGACACATTATTTGACAATTTCTATAACCAATCAGGGGCAACTATGGAAAAAAACACTTACGCCGAAGTGCGTTATTACTCAACCGCCACAATTTGCAAAATGCTTGATGTATCTCGTGCGTGGTTATGGGATCAGGTTAATGCAGGCCATTTTCCTAAACCGATTAAATTTGGGCGATTAGCGCGCTACAAGGCAGAAGATGTAGAGCGTTTTCTCGCAAACCAAGAGCAAGTAACAGAAATTAATTTAATGGGGGAATAAATGGCAGGCTTAACAATTTATTGTCCTTTTTGCGGGCAACGTGCGGGCATTCGTACCACTGAAAAACTTTCATTACTTGTTACTAAAGCTCGCATTTATTGCCCTTCATGCGGGCAATTAAACGCCGATTTTGTCGGGCAGATTAGCAACATTAAAAGAGCGGTTTATGTGGATTGCCCCGAAGAGAACAACTTGGAGAAAACCGAAAAAGAAACTTTACAGGAAAAGGGCATTAAGCCCATGACGAATGAAGAACGATTAGCGCAGCTAAAAGGGCAAGATAAATCGCAAGGCAAGTTATTTTAAACCTTGCGCTGAATTGAGTGCAAAAAAAAGCCCAGTCTTCAACACTGGGCTATCACTAAGCCAACCTAAGATATCGGATAAACAAAGGAATTAATTATCTAAGGAATCATATGAATTATACAATTAAATCAATGCACTACAAAGAAAAGTGCGAAAAAATAAACAAATTTACAATTTTACTATTGACAGATGAAACGAGATTAAACTATATTGAATCTGCCTTAGCAAATTGCGGGGTACGGTCGTCGAAAGCCGTTTTATCATACAAGGCGAACAGCGCGCCTAATCGCGCTTTTTTTGTTCGTAGCATTTATGCACCTATTCAATATAGCCTATTTTCTGATAGTCTATTCTCAATGGTAGCGCATAGCGGGAAAGGTTTCGCCCTTTGCCGTTTTCCTTGTATGACGGTTTTCGACCCCGTTATGCGTTACCGCCAAATCGTCGAAAGTTTTGCGGTAACCTCTAAAAATTCATACAAGGACACCGCAGAAATGATCTATAAATTTCTATGCGTTAATCGCACATACCCGCACTTTAATTTGTGCATTCAATCTATTCACGCCAACAATGAAGAAAGCGCCAGATTAAGCCTTAATGCTGATTTTCGCTATCTTGCCACCGTTGCAAAAATTAACCCTAAATTTGACCGCACTTTAGCGATGAAAGGGGGGATTTATGCGTAATTTTTTCTTTCTTACAGCATTCGATCACTTTCACCAAAAATACTATTCAAGTAGGTTTTTCTTTTACGAAGAAGCCGAGAGGGTTGCGCACCATTTAATGGAAAATGACCCTAACGTATGGGCAGTAAAAATTCAAAAAATAGGGGATGAAAAATGAGCAGAGCATTAATAACAACGACAGATGGAATCTTAATTTGTCGAGATTTAGAAAAAGAGAAAAAAGCTAATCCTTCTATTTTATTGATTAATGATTTAGCTAAACATTTCCTTATTCCTAAGCATGATGAACACCAAAATGTAACAGATGCATTGGCTTTTTATAGTGTGTGCTATTTGGCCTTAATGAAAGAATTAAAAGGCACGGAAGTTTTGGAGTGGATTAATAGAAATTTATGCGATGTGTATTCGCATAATGGCAGTTTTCCACTTGAGCAAACACTTGAAAAATATGCAGAAACAAAATCACAAAAAGGAGAATAAAAATGAGTAGAGCGAAATTAGAAGCATTAATTGATAGCGCAATGCAACAAATCAAAACAGTCTTATTGAATGAATTTGATGAAGTGGTGAAGTCCATGAAAAAAGATGAATTAGAAAAGTTAAAACAGAAGGAACAAGATGCGCTTCAACGACAAATTCAAGAGACAAAGATCAGTGCAGCTATTGAACAGTCAAGAATGCCAAGCGGTGATAGATATTTTTCAATTAAAGAGATTGCAGAAACTGGATTATGTTCAGAACCGACTATTAAACGTTGGATAGCAAGCGGCAAATTAAAATCTTATAAGTTTGGCAGAAGTCGGAAAGTTGCTGAAAGTGATTTGAACGCCTATTTAGCTATTTGCAAACAATAAGATATGACCGAGAAAACCAAGATTTAAACAAAGGATAGAACATGATGCAACAACAAGAAAAACCACTAACCGTAGAGAGCCTAAAGCGTATTCTTGCGAACCATGATGAACGCCTAAGTCGTTTGGAGAATGATAAGAAAGCTTATGGATTAGATGAAATCTGGACAGCGAAAGAAGTAGCTCAATACGCAAAGATTTCTTATGGCTATTTTATGCAAAAGTTAGCTATTGACCCTGCTTTCCCTGCAAGTGTTGGAACACAAAAGAAAAACGCTCCGAAGAAGTATCGTGCGGAAGATGTAATTGCGTTTTTTAAAAATAGAAATAAGGGGAAAAAATAATGAAACTAAAAAAAGCTCCTAATTTAAAAAATGTTTTAAAAGAGAATGTGCCGCCAGAACAAGAAATTTATATTTTGATTGGCAACCCATGGGAATTTTATCGGCTAAATCCGAAAGATGAGAAAACAAATGGGCAAGGCTTAAATTGGCAACTATTGGCGGATTTACGGGATCATGATAATCCAAACCGATATAATGAAAGTCCTGTTATTCTTGATGATAACGCACTGGATAATTTATTTAATCTTGCTATTTTGCCTGATTCTCATGAAGTGGCTAGTATTATCGATACAAGCGATTTTTTCAAAGTAAAAAGCAGTGAAAATGGAATAACGATTCGTGAAAATCAACAGGTTTTAACTGATTTATGTAATCACTTAGCTAAAACAAGCAAAGTAAAATTTTTCGCATTAAAAAATAGCACAGGTGAGCTATTAGAGGACTTAAGTGGCTATGTAGAAAGAATTCGCCAGGATGTGGAATTTGCTAATTTAACTATTTCGCCTGAAATGATAGAGCTTGATGCGGAAACCTTAAAAAAACTTTCTGCCGCAGAAGTGGCTGAATATTTCTATAAGTGGCAAAAAAAACCATTAGCTTATCATTCAGAGCAAGGCATTATTTATGGTTACAATGGCATTATTTGGGAAGTAATTGGTGAAAACGAGTTACAGCGTAAAGTAAAAGCCTTTTACGAAGAGTACAACACAAAATATAAGAATGTTGATATGCTCAATAATGTAATTAAGTGTTTAAATGTAGACTTGCCTTTATTTAAGCAAACAGATGCGAAGTTACTTGCGTTTAAAAATGGTGTTCTAAATAAGAATACATTGGAATTTATGCCGCACCGTAAAGAATACTATTTGACTGGTTTTAATCCTTGTGACTATTTAGAGACACAGACCCCTACACCAAATTTTGATAAATGGATTAATTTCATTAGCAACGATAGTGAAGAAAGAAAAAAATCACTTCTGGCCGCACTTTATATGATTTTGAACAACCGATATGACTGGCAATTAACCTTAGAATTAATTGGTGAACCGGGTGGCGGTAAAAGTACTTTTTTACAAGTGGCTAAAATGATTAGCGGTGAAGGAAATTATACTGCTATTGATTTGGAATTATTAAAAGATGAAAAGGCGAGAGATATTATCTTGAATAAAACTTTTTTATTTTCACCAGATCAAGCTAGATTTATAGGTGATTCTTCCATTTTAAAAAGAATTTCTGGAGGTGATGAAATTACATTCAACCCGAAGAATAAAAAATCATTTAGTTCAAAAGTAAATGCCATTATTGCGATTTGTTCAAACACTTTACCTATTTATAAAAATGATGGGGGCGGAATGGAGAGACGCCGCGTACTTTTCCCATTTACACGAGCAGTAGAAGATAAAGATAAAGACGAACATTTAGTGGAAAAAATTCAAGGTGAATTAGGGGGAATTATCCGCAAGCTTTACGATGAGTTTAGTAATCCTAATGATGCAAAAGAAGCATTAAACCGACAACGAAAAAGTAAAGAGGCATTAGAAATGAAAGTGAAAAATGACCATGTTTTAGAGTTTATTGAAGAGTTAACATTGTTAGAACAGGCCAGTAATAAAGGGCTTATTTTCGGTAGTTCGCGTGGCATGCCAGCAAATGATAGCCCACAAATTTACACAAGGCTTTACTGGGCATACTTACTTTTTTGTGATATTCATGGGAGACCGGAAAAATCACGTCTAAAACCAAATGATTTAAAACAGGAATTAGACGTTGCATTTAAAACGGCAGGATACAAAATCCGATTTCAAAATCGAACGTTACAAGGCGGTTATAGTTATACCAACGTACAATTTAAAGATAAAGATAGCACAATGATGAAGTGGGGAAATTCATAAAATCTCAAAAAGCGCATTTTTAACCGGAATGCGCTTTTTTTCTAAGTTTTAAAAATTTTCCTGAAAGTAATTTTTTCTATTCACTTTATCACTTTTTCACTCAAAAATACTGTAAGTTATTAATATATAACAATTATTTTTTGTGAATTTTATAGTGAAAAAGTGATAAAGTGATAAAAATGGTGATTAAGTGATAAAAATAGCCTCATAGAAGAATAATTTTCCTTATTCACCAGTGTTTTTCTAATTTTAAATCAATACGTTAGCTTTATTTATGGTGAAAAAGTGATAAAGTGATTAAAAAAATGACATTATTTCAAATTGATTTTATTTTTTGCCAGAATCTTACATGGTATAAAACAAAATTAAACGAAAATTAAAGATTGACCGTTAAATCTCTTTTTCCCATAATCGCCCTTTGAACAAGGACAAATAACAGGAAAATTTATTTTTAACTCCCTGTATAACTCCCTAACGGGCTATGCAGAATATCAAGGTTTTAGACTACACAAGGCTTCAGAAGAAAAAAACGTTGTTCCCTCTCACCGCCATTCAAATTACAATCCTTTATAAATATCCCGATCATTTTTTA
>CAKAQT010000022.1:0-11375 GCA_916720325.1 Parahaemophilus parainfluenzae | reverse complement strand
AGAATGTTTTCGCACGATCCGTGGTTGGATTCGTGAAGAAATCTTCCGGTTTTGCTTGTTCAATAATTTGCCCTTTATCCATAAACACAATGCGATTGGCTACTTGGCGGGCGAAGTTCATTTCGTGGGTAACGATGAGCATCGTCATACCGTCTTTAGCGAGGCCTAAAATTACATCAAGTACTTCACGTACCATTTCAGGGTCAAGGGCAGCGGTTACTTCATCGAACAGAATAATTTCAGGGTTCATGCATAGTGAACGCACAATAGCAATTCGCTGTTTTTGCCCACCTGATAATTCTCGCGGATAAGCATTTTTTCGGTCATATAGACCTACACGTTTAAGTAACTCATCGGCTTGTTTTTCAGCTTCTGCGCGATCGCGTTTTTGTACTTTTAAAGGGCCGAGTAAAATATTGTCAATCACTGATAAATGAGCGAAGAGTTCATAACTTTGGAATACCATCCCAATGCGTTGGCGCGCTTTGACCCAAGGAATGTCTTTGCCTAATTCGCCTGCATTTTGCAGCAAAATCTGACCGCGCTTTATTTCCTCTAGCCCATTTAGGCAGCGTAAAAAAGTACTTTTACCACAACCCGATGGACCTAAAATAACGACAACTTCGCCTTTCTCTATAGAAAGATTGATGCCTTTGAGTGCTTCTACATCACCGTAATTTTTGACGAGGTTTTTAATTTCTAATAACGCCATGTGTTTTCCTAATAAAAATTAACTTTCCCAACGGGTTTCTAAATAACGGGAAAATAAGGATAGCGGGTAACAAATCACAAAATATAAACCGAAAATGACACCGTAAATCCAAAGCGCTGCCGATTGATTACTAAATAATGAATGCTCGATAATTTGTTGACCGACTTTAATTACTTCAACTACACCAATTAACATCGCCAAAGAGCTGGTTTTTACCATGCGAGTAAAGAGGTTAATAGCACTTGGTGTCACACGTTTTAAACTTTGCGGAAGTAAAATATACACAAAGGTTTGAAACGGCGTTAAACCTAAAGCGTAGGCTGATTCCACTTGATGTTTTTCAATGGAAGTTAATGCACCACGCACTAAATCGCCCATTTCTGCTGTTCCCCAGAAAATAAACACCAAAATACATACAGAAATGCCATCTAAGTGAATATCAAACCATTTTGCTAAACCGAAATAAGCGAGAAAAAGTAACGCTAATAATGGAATGATGCGTACAAATTCTAAATAAAAGCGACAAATGGCTTTGATAATGGGATTTCTGCTTGTCATGATTACGCCAAAAATCACACCTAAAATACAGGCGAAGAAGACAGAAACGAATGCAATTTCAGCCGTTACCCATAAACCGTTGAGCAAGCGTTCAATGTTGCTGCCTTGGAATAATAACTCAAGCCCCATATTTTGCTCTCCGAGTACGGCGTTCTAAATAACTGATGAACAGAGACATCGGTAATAGAATGATCAAATAAAACACCACTAATAAAAATAAGGCTTCATTGGTTTTGTAATCGAGCCCGATGACTTCTTTTGCGACAAACATGAGTTCAGCAACAGCAACGGCACTGATCACTGAGGTTTCTTTCATTAAGAATAAGCAATTTGCGCCAATTGCAGGTGTCGCAATCGCAAAGGCTTGTGGGAAAATGACATAGCGAAAAGCTTGATAAGGAGTTAGGCCGATACTTAAGGCTGATTCAATTTGTCCTTTTGATACCGCTTCCAAACCACCACGAAAGGCTTCTGCCATATAGCTTCCACCTAAAAATGCCAGGCCGATAATGCCGCAAGTAAACCCATCTAATTTCAGGCCAATTTTAGACAGCCCAAAATAGAGAAAAAATACTTGAATCAATAAAGGCGTATTACGAGAAAGCTCGATATAGCCTTTTACGAGCCAAGTTAATGATTTGACTTTGTAGGTGGTAATCACCGCACAAATCACACCAATCACCAGCGACAATAAAATGCCCCAAAAGGCGAGATGAAGCGTCATCAGCGTGGCATGAATAAAACGTGGTGTGACACTTAAAATATAATCCCAATTCATTTTTCATGATTTAATCGTTTGCGTGGCGATATAGTAAAAAATTTTTAATCGGTGAGAAAAGAATGGAAATTTATTACTTATAAAGAAATGTAATAAGAAGTGGGTTTTAAATAAAATAAGTGGCGGTGGGGAATGAAAAAACGGGGCTTTATTCAGCCCCGTCGTTGTTTATTTTAATCACGTTTTGCGATAAGTGCGGTTGGTTCTTCATCTGTTTTGGGTTCAGTCTGCTGTTCAGCTGGTTTGTCTTGAATAGACATGGCTGATTTTAAACTGTCCTGACGAATTTTTTCTGCAGCTTCTTTGTCACCAGCTTGTTCGAATACATAAGACGCCATCATGACATCATTTGGTTGGAGCTGGGTTGGGCAAGCAGTAACTTCTTTAAATGCTTCTGCTGCTTTAGCGAAGTCATTATTACGCACATAAAGATAGCCTAATGCACGATTGAGACAACAACGTTGGCTTTCATCCGCACGTTTTGCACGTTTTTCCACTAGTTTGAGCAGTTTGCTGTTATCTTCTGCTTGTAAACGAGTGATTTGCGTGCAAAGTTCAGGACTAATTGGGGTGTTATCACCCAATTTTTTCATGATTTCAAGCGTGAATTCATAAGCTGACTCATGATCGTTGCAATCAATCAAACGTTGAATTAAAGCGGTTTTTAATTCTAAATCATTGCGACGACGGCGTGGTTGAGCTTCCCACCATGCGAGCAAGCCTTCAACGCCTTCTTCATTCATTTTCTCATCTAACAAGCCATTTTCTGTTTCTTGTTGAAGGGCTTTAAATTCTTCTGCTGAGAATAAGCCAGAACCTTCGATTAAATCTAAGATGCCATCAAGTGCTTGATAAGCTTTGGAACGGCTATAAATTTCAGCAGCAAGTTTTAATACTTCTTTGTTGCGATCTGACATTTCAAGCAAACTATCAACGGAACTACGCGCTGCCGGTAATTTATTTTGTTGTAATAAAATACGGGTACGGGCAATTTCGACAAATAGGTTATCTGAGCCAGCAAGCTCCGTCGCTTCAATTAAATAACGGTTTGCGCTGAATTCATCACCGCGTTGCTGTGCAGCTTCAGCGGCTTTAATCAGATTTAATACTGGCTCTGCAGAATGTTTCGCATTTTTACCAATCAGTTTTTCTGCCTTGGCATAATCGCCTTCATTCATCTTCATCAAGCCTTCAAGGGTTTGACGTTGTGCTTTCACACGTTTACGGCGAGAAAACCAGTTATAGGTATTGCTACTTAAACGGAAGAAACGGGTAACAATCCACTCTAATGTATAAATCACTGCAAGTGCGACCACAAAGAGAATGACTAATGTGGTGAGTGACATTTCATACACGGTGTTTGCCGTTTCAACTCTGACATAACCTTGCTGACCGGAGAGGTAAGGCCCTGCAATCAATCCGGCAAGTAAGGCGATCATTAAAAAGAGAACTCTAAACATTATCTATCCTTATTGTTGGGGTTCAGTTGCCGGTTGTGCAGCTGGTGCTTCAGCGGGTTTTTCTTCAGCTTTTGGCTCTTCCGCTTTCGCTTCAGGTGCTGGTTTTACTTCTTCTTTTCTTGGTGAATTATCAACCGCTTTTTCTGCTTCAATTTCCACTTTCTGCACATCTAAAGGTGTACGATTTAAGTACTTATCAAGCATGCTTAAGCTTTGTAATTGGCTTGGCACATCCACATAGATGGATACTTCAGATAATTCATCCACTGATTTTAAGAAACTTTGAGTCACTTCAGCATTGGTATCAAAATAGCTACGAATCCAAGATGCAACGGCTTCTAAAGATTGTTTATAAAGTTCATTTTGCTGACGAGGTACTGCCATAATCGCTAATTGTAAGCGTAAACGAATGTTTTCACGTAAGTAGATATCTTGGTTTGGCGCTAATAATTCTTTGCGATCCGCACCATGTTTCGGTGAAATACGAATAAAGTGATTTAGGAATGAGGTTGCACTTTTTTCTGCATTTTCCGCCCAGTCAGACAGGGAATCAGATAATTTTGTTGCATTTTGATCATCACCGAAATTCACATCTAATACCGGTAATTCATCAACCGTATTGGCTAATTGCGATAATTTTTGCATGACCGCATTTTGATCCACGCCAGCTACGGAGAGAAGTTGTTTCAGATCTTGATTGATTGCACTACGAATAGCTGCTGATTGTGAGTTATTCACTTTAGCAAGAGTTTCATCAGCGAGTTTTAAGAGTGAAACCGCTGTATCCACATCATTATCTAACACTAATTTACGCAATGCATTGTTGAGCAAGAAATCTGCTTCTGAGAATAACCAATCAGTAGGCTGTTGAGCATTAGCTTGTGCGCTCACTTTATTGATTTGTGATTGTAAGCCAACTAACTCATGTGATTTGGCATTGATTAGCTCTTCTACTTGCGCAATTTTGTTTTGCGTTGCTTTATTCGCAGACTCTAACTGAGCAAGCTGTGTAGTATCAAATTTTACTTCTTGAGCAGGTGCTGAAACCACCGTTTTATTATTGATTTGAGCTTCAAGTGCGGTCAATTTTTGTTGGAATTCATCCACCTGTTGTTGGCCAAAATAATAACCTGCACCACCCACGCCAAGTGCAATGAGAATAGCCAATAAACTTAATCCAGTACCACTTTTCTTCACAACGGTTTGTGTACGTGGCGCAACAGGCTCGCGATCTTCAGTTTGAATTTCCACTGCATCTGTTGCTTGGATTTCATCTGTCGTTTCAGGGGTTAATTTCTCTTTCGCCATATCTTTTCCTTAGTGAGAAAGGGGAGTTACTTCATTAAGTAAGGTATTAAGTAAACTTTGATTGTCCGCACCGGCGGAAACCACCACATTATGCCAACCTTGTTGTATTGCGACATCCGCAATGCGTTGACTTACCGTGACTAAACAGCAATTTTTTAGCCAATTTTGTTCATTTTCAGGCACAAATTCGATTAACGCCTGCAAAATTTCAAGGCTTGTGACCACAAGGGTTTGCACACCAGAACGAATACAAATACTGGTTTGCTCTTCGTTATTATAACTAATCGGCGTGCGTTGGTAACATTCGACTGTCTCAACAGTTGCACCGCGTAGTGTGGTCTGTTCACGTAGTAATTCTCGTCCACCGTTGCCACGTAAAATTAACAAGTTTTTATCTGTTAATTTTGCCATTTGCGGTAAATTTAATACACCTTCAGTATTTTCCGACGTGATTGGATAGCGAACAGTACATTCAGTTTGACAGGAAAAATGCTGCGCCGTTCTATGTCCAACTGTAAAGTATTGTAAATCTTGACGCCAGCTAAAGCCAATATCTTTCAGGGTTTTATCCGCAAAATCGACCGCACTTTTTGAAACCAAAAACACATAATCACCACTTTTTAGCTGATTAAGTTTCGTCGGTAATTGTGCCAACTCAGCACCCGCTTCAATAGAAAGCAAAGGCAAATGCAAGGCAACTACACCGGCTTGATTTAGCTGGTCAACTAGGGTTTTTCCTCGTTCATCCGGGCGAGTGACTAGTACGGCCATGGTGATTTCCTATGCTGAGTAAATCTTCGCCAGAATCTTATCTGCGCCTTGTGCTAGAAGTTGTTCAGCAATGGTCACGCCTAATGCTTCGGCATTTTCAACCGCACTTTTACCTTCCGCACGAATAATCGCAGAGCCATCAGTTTCTCCGACGAGTGCTCGTAAGAAAACTTCACCATCTTGCTCAATAGCATAACCACCGATTGGTACTTGGCAGCCGCCTTGTAAGCGGGTATTCATTGCACGCTCAGCTAAAACACAAGTCGTCGTGGTGGCATCTGAAAGTGGAGCAAGTAATGCTTTTACTTCTTCATCATCAACACGGCACTCAATGCCTACCGCGCCTTGTCCGGCAGCCGGTAACGACTGTTCTACTTCAATAAATGAGGCAATACGTTCCGCTAGCCCTAAACGAATTAAGCCAGCTGAGGCTAAAATAATGGCATCGTATTCGCCATTGTCTAATTTACTTAATCGGGTTCCTACATTGCCACGTAAGGAGCGGATATCAAGATCAGGGCGTAATTGTTTTAATTGGCATTGACGACGCAAGCTTGATGTTCCAACAATAGCATCTTGTGGCAATTCATCTAATGAACGGTATGTATTAGACACGAAAGCATCACGTGGATCCTCACGTTTACAGATCACACTTAAGCCTAGACCTTCAGGAAATTCCATAGGCACATCTTTCATTGAATGGACGGCAATATCAGCACGTTTTTCAAGTAAAGCGTTTTCTAACTCTTTAACAAATAAGCCTTTTCCACCAATTTTAGCTAAAGGAGAATCTAAGATTACATCACCTTTTGTCACCATCGGAACTAATTCAACAGAAAGTGTTGGGTGAAATTTTTCTAATTGATCTTTCACAAAATTTGCCTGCCAAAGTGCTAAAGGGCTTTGACGGGTCGCAATTTTTAAGGTTTTAAGTACTGCCATAAATACCGCTGATTTTAAATAGAAATATGCCCTATGCTACCATTTTTAGGGCAAAAAGTCAGATCATTTAAATTTTTGATTTCCGACTAGGTAAGTGGTACATTAACGCCAATTATTTGGTCATAGGTAGGAAGCCTTGAAATACGATTTCACTCAAGCCCGAAAATGTATTGAAACATTAGACAAGCGTCGTTTTGATCGAGCATTATTGGGCTCAGGTGATGCATTCCGACACATCGTCTCTTTAGTGCCGCTGTTGTTGCATCTTAATCATCCTGCTCTGCCGGGTTATGTGGAAGATGCCCCAGCAGGCATTGCCGATTTTACTCTTTCCAATTATCAGCAAAATTTTCTCTCAAAAGAACATCCCGAACTTGTCGAAGACGTGCAAAGTGCGGTCAATTCTGATGCTGTTTTTGCACCGATCTTCGGTATTTATGTGATGGGGAGTTTTGGCTCCATTAGCCAAACTTCAGCTTCGGATTTGGATATTTGGATCTGCCATCAAGATGATTTATCTGAACAAGAACAGCAGCGCTTAGCGGAAAAAACGAAGAAAATTAGCCAATGGGCATCCACATATCATGTGGAAATGCATTTCTATTTGATGACACAACAACGTTTCCGTAACGAACGTTATTCCGATCCATTAACTAAAGAAAACAGTGGTTCTGCCCAATATATGTTGTTATTGGAAGAATTTTATCGTTCCGCTGTACGTCTTGCGGGTAAACCATTGTTGTGGCCTCACTTGTGGGTGGAAGATGAAAAGCAATATGAGGCCGAAGTTGCGCGTTTAGTCGCGGCTGGTGAGCTTAATCCAAATGATTGGGTAGATTTTGGTGGATTAGGACAATTCTCAGCCAGTGAATATTTTGGTGCGAGCTTATGGCAACTTTATAAAGGTATTGATTCACCTTATAAGTCGGTGATGAAAATCTTGTTGTTGGAAACCTATGCCCAAGAATACCCAAATGCCCAGTTAATTGCTCGCCAATTTAAAGAGGATTTGCTTTCTGGTCACAGCACGGCTATACATCATTTCGATCCTTATATTGCGATTTTAGAGAGAATTAGCCAATATTTGACCGCACATTCAGAATTTAAGCGTCTTGATTTTGTACGTTCTTGTTTTTACGTGAAAGCCACAGAAGACTTTGCGTTATATCACGCCTCAAACTGGCGTATTTCTTATATGAAAATGATGGCCCAAGAATGGGGTTGGTCAAAAGAACGTATTGAAGAATTAGATCTGCGTCCAAATTGGAAAATCAAACGGGTGAAAGAAAGTCACAATAATTTGGTGAATTTCTTGATGATGAGTTATCGAAATCTAGTGGATTTTGCACGCAAACATAAAATTAATTCTAGCGTGATCCCGCAAGATATTACGGTGCTTTCTCGCAAACTTTATACTGCCTTTGAAGAATTGCCGGGTAAAATTACGTTACTAAACTCACAAATTTCCTATAACTTAACAGAAGAACACCTCACATTTATCGAAGTTCTCGGCAATAAGAATTTTAAGGATGGGTGGTATATGGTGAATCAGCCACCACATCATATGATGTTCTCGAAAGAACGTGTGATTGAATACGGTGAAAGTTTAAATAAAGTCGTCGCATGGGCTTATTTTAATCGCTTGTTGACCGCTGAAACTCATTTGCACTTAATCAGTCAAAATATCGACCAACTCACTTTACGTAATTTTGTCGCCGATTTACGGTTGTTTTTCCCGCATACAAATGGTCAAGCTCCAACAAATGAGGCGCTTTCGTCCCAATGTGAAATCCGCGATCTATTTATTGCAGTGAACTTAGTTAATGACCCAACTGCCCAAGTCGAAGAACTTAAATCCAATATTTCACCAAGTGATTTATTTAGTTTTGGTCAGTTAGAACAGAGTTTGGTCGGCAGCATTGATTTCACTTACCGTAATGTGTGGAATGAAATTCGAACTTTACATTTTGAAGGGCAGAATGCGATTTTGCTTGCCTTAAAAGTGCTTTCTAATAAAATTGATCAAGGTGTGAATCAGCCCCGTTCTATACAGGTTTTCTGTTACAGTAAACACTACAACCGCACATTGCGAAACTTAGTGAGCGTACTTGTAAACCGTTGTATCAGTATTCAATTAGGCGACAGTCGCCCAACAACGCACTCCCGTTTACGTGTGGCAGGGAAAAACTGGCAATTCTTCTTTGAAGAAAAAGGGATCAGTTTGCAACCTATTGATGGTGGAAAAGAAAGTGCGGTCAATTTTGAGGACGTTTTACCAACTCAGCTGGAAGAAAAAGAAATTATTCCGGAAGCACGTCGATATCCGCCTGAAATTGATTTGTTTGCCAGTGAAGGTTTTTTACAATTCTTCTTTGAGGATAATGCCGATAATAGCTTTAACGTTTATTTGTTAGATGAAAAGAATCGTCTCGAAATTTATCGTCAATGTGAAGGTTCAAAAGATGATAAAGTGCGTGAAGTGAATCAGATTTATCAATCACTCGGCTCGAAAGATTGTAAAAATCCGTATAAAATGGTGCAACGGAATTTTAATTATCCTCAATTTTATCAATTGCATCCGACAGAAAGTGGCATGCGTATTATGCCGTTCAAATTTAAAAGCAAAAGGACTTGCGAATAGCTCAATCAAAACAAGCATTGTTTGAGGTAAATCAAATTTATCTGCAAATTATGCATTGGAAGATAGGCAAAATCCCGATAGAATCCTTCGTTCGAAAATCTATTGAGAAATAATCTAAGGCTGTGGACGTTTTCGCCTTCAGGCGATAGAATGTTTGTCCGCTTATCTCTTGGAGAATATTATGCAAGAAAAGTTAAAAGTATTAATTATCGACGACCATCCATTAATGCGTCGTGGTATCAAACAATTAGTTGAATTAGAAGAGAATTTTGAAGTCGTTGCCGATGTAGGAAGCGGTACAGAAGGCATTTCCATTGCGATTCAAGAATCCCCGGATTTAATCATTTTAGATCTGAATATGAAAGGTCTTTCTGGTTTAGATACCCTTAAAGGCTTGCGTGCAGAAGGTGTTGATGCACGAATTTTGATCTTAACTGTGTCTGATGCGAAAAATGATATTTTCACTCTCATCGATGCGGGTGCTGATGGCTATTTATTGAAAGATACTGAGCCAGATGTGCTACTTGAGCAAATTAAACGTATTGCACAAGGTGAAGTGATTTTAAGTGATTCGATTAAAAATCTTCTTTTAGAACGCAAACATACTGTTGATCCAATGGATTCTCTCACCGATCGTGAAATGGATGTATTACGTTTAATCGCAACAGGTTTATCTAATAAACAAATTGCGGGCCAACTTTTCATTTCTGAAGAAACAGTTAAAGTGCACATTCGTAACTTACTTCGTAAACTTAACGTTCACTCACGCGTTGCAGCAACCGTCTTGTTCTTTGAGCGAAATGGTCGATAGGTAAATTTCAAATGATAAAAAAGAGCGGTTTTTTTAACCGCTCTTTTTGTTATCTTGGCACGCCCCGTAATAAAGGGATTGGCTCAAACGGCGCGACTGAAGTTGGCGCAGGAATATCATTAAAAATTAAGATAAATGGTTTAGGTGGCAAGATTTTTTCATTTCGCCACAAGCTTCCCATGCCGACTAATTGAATATCATCGGGTAAATTTTTGATTCCTGATTTTAATACGGCTACGGTATTTGGACGAGGGTGTCCAATAGCAATGGCGGTGCCATGTTTACGTGCATATTGAATTGCACTTTGAAATTGGCGTTGAACATCTGCCAAATTATCACTGTCATCTAAAAACACATGGCGATCTAATACACGTACGCCTTGTTCTTTTGCTATTTTGCCCGCGACTGATTTTCCAATGGTGCGACTATCTAAAAAGAATAAATTCTGCTCGCGAAGTGTGGTCATCAAATAGGTCATTAATGTGGTATCGGCTGTGGCTGCACTGCCCATATGATTATTCATTCCGATGGCATTGGGCACAATAGCTTTCGCTTTTTTCACCCGCTCATTCACTTGCGCTTCAGATAACCCTAAAGTCAAACCACCTTCTTCAATTTTAATGTTGCTGACAGGCTGCATTGGCATATGAATGAGAATATCGTGATTCTGCGCTTTTGCTTCTTGATTGCGTATTTTGGCATAGGGTGCTGCTGGAATGATCGCAACAGAGACTTCTTTTGGCATGGCTAAAACTTCGGCATCTTCTTTCGGATGATAGCCAATGTCATCAATTACAATAGCCAGTTTGCCTTGTGCAAAAGTAAACGCAGAGAAAAGTGCGGTTGAAAAAATGATCGTATTTTTGACCGCACTTTGAAAGAATGCCGCCATTATTTAATCCACCCAGCCGGATTTACAGGCACCCCTTTACGGCTAATTCCAAAGTAAAGTGCCGGTTTAGAGAGCTCACCCGTATTACCTACTTGCGCAATGGTTTGTCCCGCAGACACCAGCTGACCTTGTTTCACAAATACCGCTTGGTTGAAACCATATAAGCTCAAGTCGCTGTCGCCGTGTTTCACAATCACCATATAACCATAGCCATTAAGATGACCCGCTAGAATGACACGACCACTTGCAATAGCTTTTACCGCGGTACCCGTTGGTGCGCCGATAACCATGCCTTTCCAACGTACTTCGCCCGCTTGGATTGAACCAAAGGAATATAACGTCGGGCCAGAAACTGGACGACTGTATTGACGTGCGGCCGTACCTAAACCACTGGTGCTGTTAATCAACTTACGTTCTTGATCTGTTGGTTGATAAGGTTTTGAGGTACGTTTTTCTTCCTCTTGTTTTTTCTGAGCAAGGGCTTCACGCTCACGTTGTTCTT
>CAKAQT010000021.1:0-11615 GCA_916720325.1 Parahaemophilus parainfluenzae | reverse complement strand
TAATGCTTGTGTTAGGGATTATTTTAAATGTGACCGGTATTGCAGGAAATAGTACTGGTGGCATTTTAATTATGGCGATGCTTTTCGGTTTTGCTGGATCGTTGATTTCATTATTTTTATCAAAAACTATGGCATTGCGCTCTGTGGGGGCAGAAGTAATTACCGAACCTCGTAATCAGGCTGAGCGTTGGTTAGTGGAAACTGTACGCCGTCAAGCACAACAAGCAGGCATCCCAATGCCAGATGTGGCAATTTACCATTCTAATGATGCGAATGCTTTTGCTACGGGTGCAACTAAAAACAATTCTTTAGTGGCGATTAGTACCGGTTTATTGAACTCCATGACGGAAGAGGAAGCTGAAGCAGTATTGGCTCACGAGGTCTCACACATCGCGAACGGTGATATGGTAACCATGACTTTATTGCAGGGCGTATTGAATACCTTCGTGATTTTCTTATCTCGCGTAATTGCTAATGTGGTGGCAAGTTCTCGTAATGGCGATGAAGAAAGCCGTAGTTCAGGCATTTACTTCTTAGTTTCAATGGTGTTAGAAATTGTATTTGGTATTTTAGCGAGCATCATCGCGATGTGGTTCTCACGCTATCGTGAATACCGTGCAGATGCAGGCTCAGCACAACTTGTCGGTAAAGAAAAAATGATTGCGGCATTGCAACGTTTACAACAAATTCATGAGCCACAAGAGATGGAAGGTTCACTTAATGCCTTTATGATTAACGGCAAACGTAGCG
This sequence comes from Parahaemophilus parainfluenzae, assembly GCA_916720325.1. GTDB lineage: Bacteria > Pseudomonadota > Gammaproteobacteria > Enterobacterales > Pasteurellaceae > Haemophilus_D > Haemophilus_D parainfluenzae_W. The sequence goes on along the minus strand of CAKAQT010000021.1, from coordinate 10,865 downwards.
AACTCTTTATGAGCCATCCTCCGCTTGAAAAACGTATCGAAGCATTACGTAGTTTATAAAAGATAAAAAAATAAAGGGCTAAATGTAATATTTAGCCCTTTTTATTTGTAGATTATTTAATATCCGCTAAGACTTTAGTGAGTAATTCCCAGTAAGTTTGTACTGTTGAAATTTGGACTTTTTCATCTGGCGAATGCGCATTACGAATAGTTGGCCCCACAGAAATCATATCAATATTTGGATAATGTTCTTTCAATAAGCCACATTCAAGCCCTGCATGAATCACTTTAATCTCAGGCTCTTTGCCAAGCACTTCTGCATAATGTTTTTTCATTAATGTCAAAATTGCGGTGTCATTTACTGGTTTCCAACCTGGGTAAGAACCTGAAAATTCAACTGTTGCACCAGTGAGTTTAGCGAGTGAGGTTAAGGTGTCTTCTACATATTCTTTACCGCTTTCAATCAATGAGCGAATAAGAATTGTGCCTTCGATTTTATCTTCAAGGGTTTTTAACACACCAATACTTAATGAGCTTTCCACGACGTTTTTGATTACATCACTGTTACGAATCACACCGTTTGGTAACACATTCAGCAAATTAATCACTTGTTGGGTGCTTTCAAGCGTGAAGGTTTGTTGTGGATTTTCAACTTGCTCAACTGTTAAAGTTAAGTTTGGCTCAGCGATAGCAAGCTCTTCTTTCAATAAAACTTCAAAATTTTTGACCGCACTTTTTACGCTTTCTACATCATGATTGAAGCAAATGGTTGCAGCCGCTTCACGTGGAATCGCATTACGAATTGAGCCACCACGAATTTCTGAAAGGGCAAAGTGCGGTTGATTTTGTGTAAGTTTTGCTAATAAGCGTGCTAATACTTTAATTGCATTCGCACGTGTGGTGTGAATATCACAACCAGAGTGACCGCCTCGTAAACCTTTTAAGTTAATTTGTAGGGCGTGGCTAAATGGATTGTTTTCACGGTAAACAGGTAACTCAACATTAGCATTTACCCCACCAGCACAACCAATATAGATTTCACCGATTTCTTCGGTATCGGTATTAATTAAGATTTCTGATTTTAACCAGTTACGACGAAGGTGTACGGCACCATCCATGCCGGTTTCTTCAGTCATGGTGAGTAACACTTCAAGTGGTGGGTGTGCAATATCGGTACTTTCTAATACCGCTAAGGTAGAGGCTAAACCAATACCGTTATCTGCGCCAAGTGTGGTACCTTGTGCTTTCACCCAATCCCCATCAATATAAGGGCGAATTGGGTCTTGAACGAAGTTATGTGGATTGCCTTCATTCGCTTGCGGAACCATATCTAAATGTGCTTGTAACACAACAGGTTGGCTTTTTTCCATACCAGCTGTGGCAGGTTTACGAATTAATACATTACCGGCTTCATCACGCTCGGCAAAAAATTGTTTTTCTTTCGCCCAGTTGACAATAAAGGTGGCGAGCGCATCTTCGTGATGAGAAGGATGTGGAATCGCACAAATTTGATCAAACCATTTCCAAAGTAATTGCGGTTGTAATGTGGTAATTTCTGACATAATGAACTCCTTTTTTCATTAAAATTTTTGCGGAAATCATAGCATAAAACGCCATTTCAGGTTAAAATTCCGCAATTTTTTTATTTAGCGACAAAGTTTAAGGTATTTGTTATGAGCGAAAAATATGTTGTGACTTGGGATATGTTCCAAATGCATGCCCGCAAATTAGCGGAACGTTTACTTCCTGCCACTCAGTGGAAAGGTATCATCGCAGTAAGCCGTGGTGGTTTATTCCCAGCAGCGGTACTTGCTCGCGAATTAAATATTCGTTTCGTAGAAACCGTGTGTATTGCCAGTTATGATCACGATGAACAAGGTGCATTAAAAGTATTACACCGTGCAAGTGGTGATGGTGAAGGAATGATCGTGGTAGACGATTTAGTGGATACCGGCAACACTGCTCGTGCAATTCGTGAAATGTATCCGAAAGCAAAATTTGTCACAGTATTCGCAAAACCAGCAGGTGCTGAGTTAGTGGATGATTACGTGATTGATATTCCACAAAATACTTGGATTGAACAACCTTGGGATTTAGGTTTAACTTTCGTGCCGCCATTGGCAAGAAAATAATTACAAATATGAGTTGGGAATGCGGGGCTTAGCCTCGCATTTTGTTTATTGAGCCGATTGTAAAATCCCGTTAAAATTAACCGCACTTTTACTTAACAAGGAATTTTAATGTCAACTCAACCGCGTTTTGTACATCTTCGTACACACACCGATTTTTCAATGATCGATGGTATTGTGAAAGTGAAACCATTGGTCAAAGCGTGTGCTGCAAACAATATGGTTGCGTTGGCATTAACGGATTTTACCAATTTCTGTGGTGTAGTGCGTTTTTATGGTGAAACCCTTTCTTCGGGGATTAAACCGATTATTGGCGCAGATGTTCATGTTAAAAGTGAGCTATGCGGTGAGGAATTATTCACCCTCACTTTACTTGCCAAGAACAATGAAGGCTATAAAAACATCACTTTACTGCTTTCAAAAGCCTATCAACGCGGCTATGTGGACTTGCCTTATATCGACCAGGAATGGTTGATTGAACACCGTGAGGGTGTAATTGTTTTATCAGGTGGCACACAAGGCGATATCGCGAAAAAACTCCTTAAAGAAAATATTTCCGAAGCGGAAAGTGCGGTCAGTTTTTATCAAGAATTTTTTCCTGACCATTTTTATCTTTCGCTTTCCAGAACAGGGCGTCCAGATGAAGAGCGTTATATTCAAGCCGCATTAAAATTGGCTGAGGAACATGATTTACCGCTTGTTGCAACCAACGATGTTGTCTTTCTCGCACCTGATGATTTTGAGGCACACGAAATTCGAGTTGCTATTCATGATGGCTATACCCTTGACGATCCGAAACGTCCAAAACGTTATACCGAGCAACAATATTTCCGTTCAGAAGAAGAGATGTGCGACTTATTTGCGGACATTCCTTCTGCACTTGAAAATACCGTATTAATTGCTCAACGCTGTAATGTGACTTTGCGTTTGGGGCAATATTTCCTCCCTCAATTTCCAACTGGCGAGCTGAGCACGGAAGATTATTTGGTGATGAAAGCCAAAGAAGGCTTGGAAGAGCGTTTGGCGTTTTTATTCCCCGATGAAAAAGTGCGGGCAGAAAGACGACCAGAATATGATGAGCGTCTCCAAGTTGAACTTGATGTGATCAACCAAATGGGGTTCCCGGGTTACTTTTTAATCGTTATGGAGTTTATCCAGTGGTCAAAAGACAATGATATTCCGGTAGGGCCAGGACGTGGTTCTGGTGCGGGTTCATTGGTGGCTTATGCACTAAAAATTACCGATTTGGATCCCCTTGAATTCGATCTTCTTTTTGAGCGTTTCCTCAACCCAGAACGTGTTTCCATGCCCGATTTCGACGTGGATTTCTGTATGGATGGACGGGATCGTGTTATCGATCATGTGGCAGAAACCTATGGTCGTGGTGCGGTATCACAAATTATTACCTTTGGTACCATGGCGGCCAAAGCGGTAATTCGAGATGTAGGTCGAGTATTAGGCCATCCTTATGGCTTCGTGGATCGTATTTCGAAAATGATTCCCCCTGATCCTGGCATGACCTTAGCCAAGGCTTTTGAGGCTGAACCGCAACTACAAACAGCATATGATTCAGATGAAGAAGTCAAAGCCTTGATTGATATGGCGCGTAAGCTAGAGGGGGTCACGCGAAATGCGGGTAAACACGCAGGTGGCGTGGTGATTTCCCCTTCTTTGATTACAGACTTTGCGCCACTTTATTGCGATAATGAAGGGCTTCATCCGGTTACTCACTTTGATAAAAATGATGTGGAATATGCCGGTTTAGTGAAGTTTGACTTCTTAGGTTTGCGTACACTCACCATTATCAAATGGGCACTAGATATGATTAATGCCCGCCTTACTCGTGAAGGCAAACCGCCAGTTGATATTGCTGCTATTCCATTAGATGATCCCGAATCTTTTGAGTTGCTGAAGCGATCTGAAACGACCGCCGTATTCCAGTTGGAATCTCGTGGGATGAAAGATTTAATTAAACGCCTTCAGCCAGACTGTTTTGAAGATATTATCGCGTTGGTGGCATTATTCCGACCAGGTCCATTACAATCAGGCATGGTAGATAACTTTATTGACCGTAAACATGGTCGAGAAGAGGTGTCTTATCCTGATGCAAACTACCAACATGAAAGCCTTAAACCGATTCTAGAGCCAACTTACGGTATTATTTTGTATCAAGAGCAAGTCATGCAGATTGCTCAGGTGTTAGCGGGTTATACCCTCGGTGGTGCGGACTTATTACGTCGTGCGATGGGTAAGAAAAAGCCGGAAGAAATGGCGAAACAGCGCTCAGTGTTTAAAGAAGGCGCTGAAAAAAATGGCGTTGATGGCGAACTTTCCATGAAGATTTTCGACTTGGTGGAAAAATTTGCCGGCTATGGTTTCAATAAATCGCACTCTGCCGCTTACGCATTGGTATCTTACCAAACTCTTTGGCTGAAAACCCATTTCCCTGCTGAGTTTATGGCAGCAGTAATGACCTCGGAAATGGATAATACGGATAAAATTGTTGGCTTGTACGATGAATGTTTACGTATGGGCTTAAAAGTCACCCCACCGGATATCAATGTAGGGAAACATCATTTCAGCGTGAATGAAAATGGTGAAATTGTTTATGGTATCGGCGCCATTAAAGGTGTAGGGGAAGGTCCGATTGATGCCTTGATTAGCGCACGTAATGAAGGTGGGATTTTCAGAGATTTATTTGATTTATGTGCTCGCGTTGATTTGAAGAAAATTAACCGTCGTACCTTTGAAAGTCTGATTATGTCGGGCGCGTTTGATAAGTTAGGGCCACATCGTGCGGCGTTATCTAAGAATCTAGAAGATGCACTCAAAGCCTCTGATCAGCATGCAAAAGATGAGGCCATGGGGCAAACCGATATGTTCGGTGTGCTAACAGAAACACACGAAGAAGTGGAAAATGCTTACGCCCATACGCCACCTTACACAGAAAAACAAATTCTAGATGGTGAGCGTGAAACCCTTGGTTTGTATTTAAGCAGCCATCCGGTAAGTCGTTATTTAAAAGAGCTTTCTCATTACAGTTCTACGCGATTAAAAGATCTCACGCCAAATCGCCGTGGGCAAATTAGCACGGCAGCCGGTTTGTTGGTATCAACTCGTTTCGCAACGACGAAAAAAGGCAATCGAATTGGTATCGCAACCATTGATGACCGTTCTGGACGTTTGGATTTAACTCTGTTTGGGGAAAGCTTAGACCAATTTTGTGAAAAACTGCAAAAAGATACGGTTGTGGTGGTATCAGGCCAAGTGAGTTTTGACGATTTTTCAGGTGGATTAAAAATGTCGGTACGGGATTTAATGACCTTAGATGAGGCGCGTTCCCGTTATGCAAAATCTTTGGCTATCAGTTTGTCTGAGGAGCAGATTAGCCCAAGTTTTATTAAGAAATTGAAAGAAATGTTAGAACCTGTTAGTGGCGGTACTTTACCAATTAACGTATATTATCAAAGCGCAAAAGGTCGTGCGTTATTGCGTTTAGGGATTCAATGGTCGATTACACCAACGGATGAGATTCTAACAGAATTGGTGAATTTGCTCGGTGAAAATGCGGTAGAGCTAGAATTCGGTTAATATTCCAGTAAGAGTGCGGTCAAAAAAATTAGTGTTTTTTAACCGCACTTTAGGCGATATAAATAAAGCGAGAGATAAAATGGAAAAAATCATTATTGATGCAGACAGATTTTTACGCACTATTTCGCGTATTTCCCATGAAATTATTGAAAAGCACCAAGATTTCAGTAATGTGATTTTAGTTGGGGTGAAACGCCGTGGAGCTGAAATTGCCGAATTGATTCAACGTCGCATTGAAGAGTTGAATGGTGTAAGTCTTCCAATGATGGAATTGGATATCACGTTTTACCGCGATGACTTAGAGTATGTTGAACCTGAAAATCCAACTCCTGTGTATAGTGGTGCCTCCAGTTATATGAATATTCAGGGTAAAGAAGTCATTTTGATCGATGATGTTCTATTCACCGGAAGAACCATTCGTGCCGCGATGGATGCGTTAACGGATTTTGGTCGAGCAGCTAAAATTGAGTTGGTGATTTTAGTGGATCGTGGACATCGTGAATTGCCGATTCGGGCAGATTATGTGGGTAAAAATGTGCCGACCTCTCGCGATGAACAAGTTCAGGTGCGTACATTAAAATATGATGGTTGTTATGAAGTGGCATTATTGCCTAAATAACGATCAGCCTATTGTGAACCTTTGATAAAATTGATAATCTAACGAGCATTATCCTATTATTTTTTAAGACAACTAAAATGAAAAAATCAATGTTAAAATCTCTTTTATTTGCCATGATCGGTCTGTTTACTTTTTCTCAAGTACAAGCAGAAGAACGCGTTGTAGCGACCGTAAATGGCACACCAATTTTACAAAGCCAAGTGAATGCTGTAATGGGCAAGAAAGGTAGCCAACGTGCAGCATTAGATAAGATTATTGATGATATGCTGACTGATAAGGCTATCAAAGAATCAGGCGTAAAAGTAAACCAAGCGGAAGTAAACCGTATCGTAGAAGATATTGCGGCGAAAAATGGTTTAACTTATGGTCAATTCTTAGATGCGTTGGATTATCAAGGTATTTCCTTAAATGCATTTAAACAACAAATTTCTCGCCAAATGTTAATGGCGGGCGTGCGTAACCATGCTATTCAAAACAGCGTGGATGTGACTCGCGAGCAAGTGGATGCATTGGGTAAACAAATGCTCGATGAAGCAAAAGCAAAAGGCACTGCGCAAAAAGTGATGGGCAAAGAGTATGAGGTTCGTCATATTTTATTAAAATTAAACCCATTACTGAATGATGCACAAGCTAAAGCAGAATTAGAACGTATTCGTAGCGAGATTATTTCTGGCAAAATGACATTTGCTGATGCGGCATTAAAATACTCTAAAGATTATTTATCTGGTGCAAATGGCGGAAGTTTAGGCTATGCCTTCCCAGAAGCTTATGTGGGCCCATTTGCAAAAATGGTTGAAACTACACCACAAGGTACCATTTCAGCACCATTTAAATCTGAATTTGGTTGGCATATCCTTGAAGTAACGGGTAGTCGAGATGGCGATAAAACAGAAGATGCCTATCGTCAAAAAGCTTACGAGCAAATCGTAAATAGCCAATTACAAGAAGCAACCAAAGACTGGGTGAAAGCATTACGTAAAAATGCTGATATTCAATATTTCGATAAGTAACAGAAACCGTTAGAATAAGGGGGCATTTTTGCCCCTTTTGTCGTTTTTATAAAATGAGTGACGCATGAAAAAATTTTTTGTCTTTTTACTGATTCTTTTGCTAATTCTTGGCGGTGTTGGTTTTTGGGGTTATCAAAAATTAACTGAGTTTGTTCATACGCCGGTGAATGTCACGCAAGATCAATTGCTTACAATTGAGCGAGGCACTACTGGCAGTAAACTCGCCGCTTTATTAGAGCAGGAAAAAGTCCTTGAACATGCCGATTTGTTGCCTTGGTTATTGAAATTACAACCTCAGCTCAACAAAGTGAAAGCGGGGACTTATTCTTTAACGGGCGTGAAAACGTTGCAAGATTTATTGGATATGCTCAATTCCGGCAAGGAAGCGCAATTTAGCGTGAAGTTTATTGAAGGTAAAACGTTCAAGGAATGGCGTAAAAACCTTGAAAACGCACCGCACTTAAAACAAACCTTGCAAGGTAAAAGTGATAAAGAAATTATGGCGTTATTAGATATTCCAGCCGTTGCAAAAGCCGTTTACGAATGGAATAACATGGATGGGTGGTTGTATCCAGATACCTATAATTACACGCCAAACTCAACTGATCTTGAATTATTAAAACGTTCAACTACTCGTTTACAAAAAGCCTTAGATAAAGCGTGGAATGAACGTGATGAAAATCTCCTATTAGCGGATCCGTATCAGATGCTGATTTTGGCTTCTATTGTGGAGAAAGAAACGGGTATTGCGGCGGAGCGTCCACAAGTGGCTTCCGTATTTATTAATCGTTTAAAAGCCAATATGAAACTGCAAACTGACCCAACCGTGATTTATGGAATGGGTGAGAGTTATACCGGCAATATTCGTAAAAAAGATTTGGAAACGATGACCCCTTACAATACCTATATGATTGAGGGGCTACCACCAACACCAATTGCGATGGTGAGTGAAAGTGCTTTGCAGGCCGTGGCTCATCCAGCAAAAACGGACTTTTATTATTTTGTTGCCGATGGAAGTGGCGGTCATAAATTTACTCGTAATCTGAACGAGCATAATAAAGCAGTGCAAGAATATTTACGTTGGTATCGTAACCAACAAAAAGGAGCCAACTAATGCAAGGCAAATTTATCGTCATTGAAGGGCTGGAAGGTGCAGGTAAAAGTACCGCCATGCAAACGGTGGTGGATACATTAAAATCCCTTGGTGTAAATGATATCGTATTTACTCGTGAGCCAGGTGGTACTCCGCTAGCAGAAAAATTGCGCCATTTAATCAAGCATGAAACAGAAGAACCCGTTACGGATAAAGCGGAATTATTAATGCTTTATGCGGCACGAATTCAATTGGTAAAAAATGTGATTAAGCCAGCATTGGCAGAAGGTAAAATTGTGCTTGGCGATCGACATGATATGTCTTCACAGGCTTATCAAGGCGGTGGGCGTCAGTTTGACCAAACACTTATGGCGAATTTAAAAAATATGGTATTAGGCGATTTTGAGCCTGATTTTGTACTGTATTTAGACATTGATCCTGCAGAAGGGCTGGCTCGTGCTAGAGGTCGTGGTGAATTAGACCGCATTGAACAACAAGGACTCGATTTCTTCCATCGTACCCGCCAACGTTATTTGGAATTGGTGCAAAACAATCCGAAAGCCGCCATTATTAATGCAGGTCAGCCTTTGGCACAAGTACAAGCAGACATACAAAGTGCGGTCAAAAATTGGTGGGTTTCACAAGCAAAATGAGCGAACTTTATCCTTGGTTAGTGCCTACTTATCACAAAATTAGCCAAACTTTTAGCGAAGGTTTGGGGCATCATGCATTATTGATTAAAGCTGATCAAGGTCTCGGTGCTGAAGGTTTGTTTGAGGCTTTGACAAAACACATTATGTGTCAAACGCCAGATAATGCACCTTGTGGCCATTGTCATGCTTGCCATTTAATGGCAGCGCACAGTCATCCTGATTTTCATGTTTTAGCCTCTCAAGAAGGCAAAGATATTGGTGTTGATCAGGTAAGGGCAATTAATGATGTTGTCAGCCAACACGCGCAACAAAATGGCAATAAATTAGTATATATCCAGGATGCAGAACGTCTTACGGAAGCGGCAGCGAATGCATTGCTCAAAACCTTGGAAGAGCCACGTCCAAACACGTATTTCTTATTACAAACAGAGCCTTCCTCTTCGTTGTTAGCGACTATTTACAGCCGTTGCCAAGTGTGGAATGTGCCTTTGCCAATGGAAATGGAAGCCCTAAATTGGCTTTCTTCTCAATTTCAGGCAGAAACATCAGAATTATTAACCGCACTTGCGATGAATTTGGGGCGTCCGCTGTTAGCATTGGAAACCCTCCAGCAAGGATTAATTGAACAACGGAAGAATTTCCTACGCCAATTTTGGCTTTTTTATCGTCGTCGTTCGCCTTTGGAAATTTTGCCTTTCTTTGAAAAAGAGCGCACCATACAACAAGTGGATTGGATTTTAGCGTTTTTAAGCGATGCCATTAAATACAAACTCGAAATACAAAGTGGCTGGCAAACACTTGATCTTAAAACAGGTGTAACTCAATTTGCAGATGAGCAAACAGCGCTTGGGTTATTAACCGCAAATAAAATTATGCAAAAAGTACGCTCGGATTTACTCACTATCAACGGCGTTAACACAGAATTAATGTTATTAGATGGTTTGACAAAGTTAATTACCGACGTATTTAAGGACTAAATAAATTATGTTTATCGTAGATTCCCATTGCCATTTAGATGCATTGGATTATGTAAATTTACACAAAGATATTGCTGATGTAGTGACTAAAGCCAATGCACGGGATGTGAAGCATTTACTCGCCATTGGCGTAACATTAAGCCGTTTTGAAAAAGCTTACCCTGAGTTAGCTAAATTTCCGAATGTGTCTTTAGCTTGCGGCGTGCATCCACTAGATCTTGAAGAAGAACCTTACGATGGCGAGCGTTTATTATGTTTATCCCAAGATAAAAAAGTGATCGCAATTGGCGAAATTGGTTTGGATTATTATTACAGTGCAGATAATAAGGCATTGCAGCAAACGGTTTTTGCGGATCAAATCAGAATTGCTAATGAAGTGGATAAACCCGTGATTATTCATACTCGTTCAGCACCAGAAGATACCATTGCCATGTTGCGTGAGCACCAGGCAGAAAAGTGCGGTGGATTAATTCATTGTTTTACAGAAACCTTGGACTTTGCGAAAAAGGCACTTGATTTAGGTTTTTATATTTCTTGTTCAGGCATTATAACCTTTAAAAATGCGGAAAGTATTCGCGAAGCCATTCGTTATGTACCGGCAGATCGTTTGTTAGTTGAAACGGATTCGCCTTACTTAGCACCCGTGCCTTATCGTGGTAAAGAGAACCAGCCTGCCTATACGCGAGAGGTGTGTGAATATGTGGCAGCGTTAAAAGGGCTGTCTATGGAAGAATTTGCACAAATTAGTACACAAAACTTCGAGCGTTTATTTAAAATTAATGTACAATAAATCA
>CAKAQT010000020.1:0-11857 GCA_916720325.1 Parahaemophilus parainfluenzae | reverse complement strand
TGGTGGAAATGCCGGCAGACATTCAGGCCATTGAGCAAACCGGCCAATTTTCTGGACGTTATTTTGTCTTAATGGGGCATTTATCGCCTTTAGATGGTATTGGTCCGAAAGAGATTGGTTTGGATTTATTGCAAAAACGTCTGGTTGAAGAATCTTTCCATGAAGTGATTTTAGCGACCAATCCAACGGTGGAAGGCGATGCCACAGCGAATTATATTGCTGAAATTTGCCATCAACATAATATTAAAGTGAGCCGTATTGCTCACGGGATCCCTGTCGGTGGGGAATTAGAAACCGTGGACGGTACTACCTTAACCCATTCTTTCTTAGGTCGTCGTCAGATCGACTAATCTTATGCGCCTGTTTATTGCCGAAAAACCCAGTCTTGGGCGAGCTATTGCCGATGTATTGCCAAAACCTCATCAACGGGGGGATGGTTTTATTAAATGCGGCAATGATGATGTTGTGACTTGGTGCGTGGGGCATTTGCTCGAACAGGCAGAACCGGATGCCTATGATCCTAAATTCAAACAATGGCGTTTAGAACATTTACCCATCATTCCTGAAAAATGGATTCTGTTACCGCGAAAAGAAGTCAAAAAACAACTTTCTGTGGTGGAAAAACTCATTCATCAAGCCGATGTTTTAGTTAACGCAGGTGACCCGGATAGAGAGGGGCAGTTGCTGGTGGATGAAGTATTCAGCTATGCCAATTTATCCGCCGAAAAACGTGACGGTATTTTGCGTTGTTTGATTAGCGATCTTAATCCAAGTGCGGTCGAAAAAGCCGTACAAAAACTCCAACCGAATCGTCATTTTATTCCATTGGCTACCTCCGCACTGGCGCGTGCTCGTGCCGATTGGCTATACGGCATTAATATGACCCGTGCTTATACCATTCGCGGTCGCCAAGCGGGTTATGATGGCGTGCTTTCCGTTGGGCGAGTGCAAACACCTGTGTTAGGCTTGATTGTTCGCCGTGATTTGGAAATTGAAAATTTCCAACCCAAAGATTTCTATGAAGTGTTGGCATGGGTGAAAGACGAAAAAACGTCTGAAAATCCGACCGCACTTTTTTCTGCACTTTGGCAACCAAGTAAAGCTTGCGAAGACTACCAAGATGAAGATGGTCGCGTGCTGTCTTTAGGCTTAGCCGAAAATGTGGTGAAACGCATTACCGATCAACCTGCCGAAGTGACCGAATATGTGGACAAGCGCGAGAAAGAAACGGCACCTTTGCCTTATTCGTTGTCAGCATTGCAGATTGATGCAGCAAAACGTTTTGGGATGTCGGCACAGAGCGTGTTGGATACCTGTCAGCGGTTATATGAAACCCATCGTTTGATTACCTATCCGCGTTCTGATTGTCGCTATTTGCCGGAAGAGCATTTTGCTGAACGACATAAAGTGATGAATGCGATTTCGCAGCATTGTCAGACTTATCAAACCTTGCCATCGGTGGTGGATACTGAGCAGCGTAATCGTTGCTGGAATGATAAAAAAGTGGAAGCACACCATGCAATTATTCCGACTGCTAACACACGCTCGATAAATTTAAGTATTGATGAACAGCGTATTTACGAACTGATTGCGCGTCAGTATTTATTGCAATTCTGTCCAGATGCGGAATATCGTAAAAGCAAAATTACCTTGAGTATTGCGGGCGGTACTTTTGTGGCGCAAGCTCGTAACTTGCAAACTGCTGGTTGGAAAGAGTTGCTTGGCAAAGAAGACGAAGATGAAAATCAAGAGCCGTTATTGCCGATCGTGAAGAAAGGGCAGATCCTGCATTGTGAACGAGGTGAAGTGGTGAGCAAAAAAACACAACCGCCTAAACCTTTTACTGATGCGACATTGCTTTCCGCCATGACAGGGATTGCGCGCTTTGTGCAAGATAAAGAATTGAAAAAAATTCTGCGTGAAACGGATGGACTTGGCACAGAGGCCACCCGAGCAGGCATTATTGAATTGTTGTTTAAACGCGGTTTTTTGACGAAAAAAGGACGTAATATTCACAGCACAGAAACGGGGCGGATCCTCATTTCAGCGCTACCGGATATTGCCACACAACCTGATATGACGGCACATTGGGAAGCGCAATTAACGGATATCAGCCAAAAACAGGCGAGTTATCAGCAATTTATGTTTACGCTTAATCAAATGTTGCCGGATTTAGTGCGTTTTGTTGATTTCACCGCATTACGTCGTTTAAGTCAGATTTCAAAAGGTTTAAGCACACCAGCAACGAAACGAAAAAGAGCGGTCAAAAAATCGGAAGATTTAAACGCTGAAAATTGATTAAACTTAATACAATTAAGTAAAAAAAATGGGAAAGCGCTTGCGAAAAGCATGAATTTTATATAACATTTGCTCCCAGTTTTCTTGCGAAATCGCAATTTAGAGAAGAAAGAATAATGTACAATATTTTATTATTTATTTATGTATTAGTTTGTATCGCCTTAATCGGCTTTATCCTTGTTCAACAAGGTAAAGGTGCGAACGCAGGTGCGTCATTTGGCGGCGGTGCATCAGGTACTATGTTTGGTTCTGCAGGTGCAGGTAACTTCTTAACCCGTACCAGCGCAATCTTAGCAACTGGCTTTTTTGTGATTGCTTTAGTGTTAGGTAATATTAACTCTCACCGTGGCAACGTACAAAAAGGTTCATTTGACGATTTATCTCAAACTGCTGAACAAGTTCAACAACAGCAACAACAAGCTGCTCCAGCAGTTGAAAACAAAAATAACGATATTCCGCAATAAGGAATAAAAACAGAATAAACGCTCTGGTGGTGGAATTGGTAGACACGCTATCTTGAGGGGGTAGTGGCCGCAGGCCGTGCGAGTTCAAGTCTCGCCCAGAGCACCAACTATAAACCGACTTAATCAAGTCGGTTTTTTTTCGCCTAAAATTTGCTTGAATAGCTAGTTATTATCCCCTGTTTTGGTTACAATCTGTCGATTTTCTTTTTCTAGAAACCCATTAGGAGAGCACTATGAACTTCCCTCAAATCGCCCAGCAAGTGATTGATAAGCTTGGCGGCAAAGAAAACATCGCCACAGCAGCACATTGTGCAACGCGTTTACGTATTGTGCTAAACGATGAAAGCAAAGTGGACAAAGAAGGTATTGATAACATTGAAGGCGTGAAAGGGCAGTTTGCTGTCGCGGGTCAATATCAAATTATCTTTGGTTCTGGTACGGTGAATAAAGTCCATGCGGAACTCACCAAATTACTTGGTATCGGCGATGTGAGCAAAGCCGATGTGGCAGAAGCAGCGTCAGGTAATCAAAACTTATTGCAACGTTTGGTGAAAGGCTTAGCGGATATTTTCGTGCCAATCATTCCGGCAATCGTAGCAGGCGGTTTGTTAATGGGTATTCACTCCATGCTTACAGCGAAAGGTTTCTTCGTTGATGAATTAAGCGTGATTGATATGCACCCAGGTCTTGCGGATTTGGTGGATTTCATTAATACCATCGCGAACGCACCGTTTGTGTTCTTACCGGTATTACTTGGTTTCTCTGCGACTCGTAAATTCGGCGGTAACCCATTCTTAGGGGCGGCGCTTGGGATGTTATTAGTTCACCCTGCATTAGCAGATGGTTGGAACTACGCATTAACCCTTGCTCAAGGCAAAATCCAATACTGGAATGTATTCGGTCTTGAAATTGAAAAAGTCGGCTATCAAGGCACCGTTATCCCAACATTAGTTTCTGCTTGGGTATTAGCAACCTTAGAAAAAACCTTCCGTAAGTTTGTGCCTTCTTACTTAGATAACCTCATTACCCCATTATTCTCGCTCTTTATTGCGGGCTTCTTAGCGTTTACCGTAATCGGTCCAATCGGTCGTGAAGCAGGTTCATTAATTGCATCAGGCTTAACTTGGTTATATGACACCTTAGGTTTCGTTGGTGGTGCTATCTTCGGGGCATTCTATGCACCAATCGTTATTACCGGTATGCACCAAACCTTCATTGCAGTTGAAACACAATTATTGGCTGAAATGGCCAATACAGGCGGTACCTTTATTTTCCCAATCGCCGCAATGTCAAACATCGCACAAGGTGCAGCTTGTTTAGGTGTGGCCGTGGCATTAAAAGATCCAAAAGTACGCGGTTTAGCGGTGCCATCTGGTATCTCTGCATTATTAGGGATTACTGAACCGGCGATGTTCGGGGTGAACCTACGTTATCGTCAAGCTTTCTTTGCGGCGATGATTGGTTCAGGCTTAGCGAGTGCCTTTATCGCATTCTTCAATGTAAAAGCCATTGCATTAGGCGCAGCAGGTTTCTTAGGTATTCCATCTATTAAACCAGATAGCCTTGCGATGTATAGCATCGGTATGGTGATTTCATTTGTGGTGGCATTCACGCTTTCAGTCGTTTTTGTTAAACGCGCACAAGCAAAAGCATAATCGAAATAAAAAAGAAAAAGCACGAGTTTAACCTCGTGCTTTTTTGTTTGGAAAAATGCGTCTAAAAATGACCGCACTTTCAGTGAGACTTAGCCTTCTCGACAGTTTAACCAAGCGCTTCTCATGCCTTGATTATTCTTGTAATACACGGAATTATTTTCACGTGCGATTAAATCAACATAACTGCCATCAATCGGCTCGTAAGAGCGATAAATCACTTCAAAGCGATTTCCACGTGCATTTAAGGTACGATTTTCCACATGATCAAACGGCACTGCTTTTCCACCATCTAATTGGAAATAAATACCAAAGTTATCTTTCATGCGGCTTTCTCTTGAAAGCGGGAAGTAAGTGGTTAAATAAGAATTCGAACCCGTTTCTGAATTACGGCAAGAATAGTAATAACGCTTGTAATCTTTCGGATTGTTTAATTCCGCTTGGCTAATGTTATTTTTAAGGTATCGTGTTTTAACGGTTTTCTTTGGTTGTTGTGTTGTGGTACAAGCAAACAACCCTACGAATGCAGCCGTGAGTAATGCTATTTTGAATTTATTCATCGATAAAGTTCCGAGAGTAGAGTGAATGAGAAAGGGAATATGATAGCGAAAATTGGGGATTGTGCAAGGGGGAGTCAAAGTGCTGCTGATTTTGAGGAAGTTTTTATAGAAATTTGGCTCACTTTGGGATAAGTGAGCCATTGTAGAGATATGGCAAATTAATTTTGTTTTAAGCTCCAATTAATTATAGCTCTTAGTGTTTCATTAGTTAATTCAATCTCAGGAACTACAATATAAGGATTTTTTCTATTAGTATAAAAATAAATCATTTTATTATTTACATCAACATTAATAATATCTTTAGTTTTTATACTGAATGCATCATTAGATCCTGAAAATACAATTCTTTTATTTGTAAATGAAAGCATGCCTTCAGATTTATGTTCTAGATATTCTATTTTTTCTGAGTATCCTTTTGTTTTACCTATATTTATCCATAGGCCTTTTGCTACTCTAACATTTGCTCCTGCCCTTCCTGATGTATATTCTGTTTTTGTTTTTTTAGTAACGCTATTACAAGAAAATTCAATAGCAATAAATTCATTTTTTTGTAGTAAAAAATTGGATTCATCTATGCATTCAATATTTCCACTTTCAAATAATTCTTGGATAGAACGATTAAAATAATAGTTTAGATATTTTTGAGATAATGATTTGGATAAATGCAATCTTTTACAAACTTCATCTAGATCATCTATATCAGTAACTTTTTGAATGCAAGTTTCTATAAATTCAGATAAGAAACATTCTCTTACTTTTTCTGGAAGTAGAGATATAGACAGAAAACTTAACAGAGGTTTTTCATCTAAGTTAAAAATAGAGTAATGTAGTGACTTTAATTTAACTCTTTCTTTTTCCTTGTTTAAACCAAATTTCTCGAATTTTGAATAATACGCTTCAATATATTTATCAGCATCAAAATTATAGTTAAGTAATTTGGAGTTTTGTTCCTCATCGTTTTTTAATATTGTTATTTCTTTCGATTTGCTCTTAAATAATTTAAACATATGAATCTCTTATTAGCTAACGATAGAATAAATACCCATACAGAAAATAGGGAACTATAATAGAATTTTACTTCATCGCCACACCCAACCATTTCATCATCTCTCTCTCATCCCAACCTTTACGTTTGGCATAATCTTGAGCTTGGTCTTCATCAATGCGACCTAAGGTGAAATAGTTACTTGCAGGGTGGGTGAAGTACCAACCGCAGACAGAAGCTGCAGGCCACATGGCGTAGCTTTCGGTGAGTTTCATGCCGATGCGTTGTTCCACTTCTAATAAATCCCAAATCAAGGCTTTTTCTGTATGCTCAGGGCAGCTTGGATAGCCAGGTGCAGGGCGGATACCGACATAGTTTTCATTGATTAAACCTTGGTTGTCGAATTCTTCTTGCGTGTAGCCCCAAATGCGGGTGCGAAGCTCAAAGTGCAGGTATTCTGCCATGGCTTCGGCGAGGCGGTCGCCCACAGCTTGTAGTAAGATAGCATTGTAGTCATCGCCTGCTGCTTTATAGCCTTCCACTAATTCCATTTCTTCAATACCCGCACAGACAGCGAACATACCCATCCAGTCTTTTTTGCCACTTTCGCGATCGGCAATAAAGTCGCTTAAGGCAAAGTTAAACGGGCTTTTGCTATTTTTGCCACGTTCGGTTTGTTGACGTAAGCCGTAGGCCGTGCCGATTGGTTGTGTGCGTTCTTCATCAGAGAAAAGCACCACATCATCGCCCACACGTTCCGCAGGGAAAATACCTAAAATACCGCTTGGGTTGAGTTTGTGGTTTTGCTCTAATTCATCTAATACCACTTGCGCATCGTTCCATACTTTGCGTGCTTCTTCGCCGCCTTCTGGATAATCAAAGGCATCAGGGTAGCCGCCCATTAAGCCCCAAATACGGAAGAATGGTGACCAGTCGATAAATTTACGTAATGTGGCAATCGGTACGTTTTTAAATTCCACAATGCCCGTTTGATTTGGTTTTGGTGGCACGTAATCTGCCCATTCACCACTAAAGCCATCAAAGCGGTTTGCGCGAGCCTCTTCAATGCTGAGCTGTTTACGTAGTGGTTTACGGTTAGAGAAAGATTGCTGAATTTTCTCATAATCTTTTTTAAACTGTTCCCATAATTCTGCACGGCTTTCAGGGTTCATCAATGTCGCACACACTGTCACCGCACGGGAGGCATTAGAAGTATAAAATACGCCGTGTTCTTTATATTTTGGATAAAGTTTAATTGCTGTATGTTCTTTAGAGGTGGTCGCTCCGCCAATCATCACAGGCAGATTTAAGCCCAAGCGAGTCATTTCACCCAAGAAGTATTCCATCTCATCTAAAGAAGGGGTAATCAAACCACTTAACGCGATGATGTCCGCTTTTTCATCAATAGCGGTTTGAATTATTTTGTCCGCCGGCACCATCACGCCCAAGTCAATCACTTCAAAGTTATTACATTGCATCACCACACTTACGATGTTTTTACCAATATCGTGTACGTCGCCTTTTACGGTCGCAATCACCACTTTACCGTTGCTTGAACCTTTTTGTTTGGTGGCGTTGATAAACGGCTCTAAGTACGCCACAGATTGTTTCATCACGCGTGCAGATTTCACTACTTGTGGGAGGAACATTTTACCATCACCGAATAAATCACCGACGACATCCATCCCTTCCATCAGTGGGCCTTCAATTACATCTAACGGGCTTGGTAATTGTTGGCGGGCTTCTTCGGTATCTTCCACAATGTAAGTGGTAATTCCTTTCACTAGCGCGTGTTTTAAACGTTCTGCCACTGGCCAAGTGCGCCATTCTGCGACAGAATCGACCGCACTTTCATCATTGCCTTGATTACGATATTTTTCTGCAATATCGAGCAGTTTTTCGGTGGCATCTGGGCTACGGTTTAATACCGCATCTTCCACAATTTCACGTAACTCAGGATCGAGATCGTCATAAATTGCGAGCTGCCCCGCATTCACAATCCCCATATCCATGCCTTGTTTGATGGCGTGATAAAGGAAAACAGCGTGAATGGCTTCACGCATCACATTATTACCACGGAAAGAGAAAGACACATTCGACACACCGCCTGAGATTTTCGCATGCGGTAGGGCCCGTTTAATACGACCTGTAGCATTGATGAAATCCACACCGTAGTTGTTGTGTTCTTCAATCCCTGTACCAATCGCAAAAATATTCGGGTCAAAAATAATATCTTCTGGCGGGAAGCCTACTTGGTTGACCAAAATGTCATAAGCTCGGCTACAAATTTCAACTTTGCGATCTTCGGTATCGGCTTGACCCACTTCATCAAACGCCATCACCACCACAGCTGCACCATATTTACGCACCAGTTTAGCGTGTTCGATAAAGATTTCTTCGCCTTCTTTTAACGAGATGGAGTTTACAATCGGTTTACCTTGTACCGACTGCAAACCAGCCTCAATCACTTCCCATTTAGATGAGTCGATCATCACCGGCACTTTGGCAGCATCAGGCTCGGTCGCCATAATATTGAGGAAACGGGTCATGCATTTTTTGCCGTCGAGCAAGGCTTCGTCCATATTGACGTCGATGACTTGTGCACCGTTTTCTACTTGGTCGATGGCAATTTCAATGGCTTCGGCAAATTTGTCTTCTTTAATTAAGCGTTTGAATTTCGCCGAACCTGTCACGTTATTACGTTCGCCCACGTTCACGAATAGGCTTTCATCATCAATATTGAGTGGTTCTAAGCCTGATAAACGCATCGCGGTTTTAATTTCTGGTAATTTACGCGGTGCAATGCCTTGCATTGCATCTGCAAAGGCTTTGATGTGCTCTGGCGTTGTACCACAACAACCACCGACAATGTTTACGAAGCCACTTTCAGCCCATTCTTTAAGGTGTGCCGCCATCTCTTCTGCACCCAAATCATAGCCACCAAAAGCATTTGGTAAGCCCGCATTTGGGTGAACGGAAACATAGGTTTCGCTGATTTTAGACAGTTGTTCAACATACTGGCGAAGTTCTTTCGGGCCTAGCGCACAGTTCAAACCAAAAGTCAGTGGTTTAGCGTGACGAAGCGAGTTGTAGAATGCTTCAGTGGTTTGCCCAGAAAGGGTACGGCCGGAAGCATCGGTAATGGTGCCGGAAATCATAATCGGCAATTCCACACCTAATTTTTCAAATACGGTTTCAATAGCGAAAATGGCGGCTTTTGCGTTTAATGTGTCGAAAATGGTTTCGATCATGATTAAATCAGCGCCACCTTCAATTAAGCCTTTGGTCGCTTCAGCATAGGCATCGACCAATTCCATAAAAGTGACATTACGGAAACCTGGGTCATTTACATCTGGAGAAATAGAGGCTGTACGGTTGGTTGGCCCTAATACACCGGCGACAAAGCGAGGTTTTTCTGGCGTGCTGTATTTATCAGCGGCCAAACGCGCTAGCTTTGCGCCTGCAAAATTCAGTTCGTAGGCAATAGACTGTAAATCATAATCCGCTTGCGCAATGGTGGTAGAACTGAAAGTATTGGTTTCAATAATATCGGCGCCCGCTTGTAAGTATTTCTCATGAATCGCAGAAATTAACAGGGGTTGGGTTAAGGTGAGCAAGTCATTATTGCCACGTAAATCAACCGCACTTTCTTTAAAACGCTCGCCTCTAAAATCAGCCTCGGTGAGTTTGTATTTTTGGATCATCGTTCCCATCGCACCATCTAAAATAAGGATGCGTTCAGCGAGGGATTTTTTCAGTAATTCGGTTTGATTATGTGACATAGACAGCTCTTTTTAAAATCAATCAATATTAGTCGGAATGATAGGGATAAGCATTGATACTGTCAAATAAAAGGGGAGAAAGTGCGGTAAAAAAATGGAATGTTTTCAAAAAGAAAGGCGGACAAATTGTCCGCCGAATGGTTAGCAATATTTGCTGTCCGAGTAAAAAAACAGATTAACGTAAAAATGCCGGAATATTTTTTTCGTATTCACTGATGGCATCTTCATGTTGTAACGTCAAACCGATGTTATCCAAGCCGTTTAACAAACAATGACGGCGGAATTCATCCAGTTCAAAGTGATAGACTTTGTCACCTACAGTGACCGTCATCGCTTCCAAATCCACATGGATTTGTTTGCCTTCATTTGCCCACACCCATTGGAAGATTTCTTCCACTTCTTCTTCGCTTAAACGAATCGGTAACATGTGGTTATTTAAGCTGTTGTTGTAGAAAATATCCGCAAAACTTGGTGCGATCATCACTTTGAAACCGTAATCGGCTAATGCCCAAGGTGCATGTTCACGAGAAGAACCACAGCCAAGGTTTTTACGCGCTAATAAAATGGTCGCACCTTGATATTGTGGATAATTCAATACGAAATCTGGATTTGGCTTGGTGCCTTCTACATCCAAATAACGCCATTCATGGAATAAGTGTTTGCCGAAACCTACGCGGGTAATGGCTTGTAAAAATTGTTTTGGAATAATCGCATCCGTATCCACGTTTGCTGCATCCAATGGCACTACTAAGCCTGAAAGTTGTTTAAATCCTGCCATTTTCTGCTCCTTAGTTTAATGTGACATCACGAATATCAACGAATTTACCGAACATTCCCGCTGCCGCTGCCATCGCAGGACTTACTAAATGGGTACGCCCATTACGGCCTTGGCGACCTTCAAAGTTACGGTTTGATGTAGAAGCACAGCGTTCCCATTCACCTAAACGGTCATCGTTCATCCCTAAGCACATTGAGCAGCCTGGATTACGCCATTCAGCGCCCGCTTCGATAAAGATTTTATCCAAGCCTTCTTTTTCCGCTTGTTCTTTCACTAAACCAGAACCTGGCACGACTAAAATACGTTTTACGTTATCGGCTTTTTTGCGACCTTTCATCACAGCCGCTGCCGCACGTAAATCTTCGATACGAGCATTAGTACAAGAACCGATAAAGACTTGATCTACAGGGATATCTTTTAAATCAGTGTTAGCGTCTAAGCCAATATAATTTAAGGCTTTTTCTGCTGAAGCACGAGTCACCGGATCGGTCATTTCTGCTGGGTTGGGCACTGGCTGATCGATACCGATTACTTGGCCTGGGTTTGTTCCCCAAGTCACCTGTGGTGCAATGTCTTTGGCCTCTAATGTGATAACCGTGTCAAATTTCGCATCATCATCGGATTTTAAGGTTTTCCAATAAGCAACGGCATCATCCCAATCTTTACCTTTCGGGGCATGTGGACGACCTTTTAAGTATTCGAAAGTCGTTTCATCTGGTGCGATTAAGCCGGCTTTCGCGCCCATTTCAATCGCCATATTACAAACGGTCATACGGCCTTCCATGGAAAGGTCACGAATGGCTTCACCGCAGAATTCCACTACATGGCCTGTACCGCCCGCCATAGTGGTTTTGCCGATAATGGCAAGAATAATATCTTTTGCGGTAATGCCTGGTGCTACTTTGCCACGCACTTCAATTTTCATATTTTTTGCGCGAGCTTGTTTTAAGGTTTGTGTGGCTAATACGTGTTCTACTTCGGATGTACCAATACCAAATGCCAAAGCACCGAATGCACCATGAGTGGCGGTATGGGAGTCACCACAAACAATAGTCATGCCCGGTAAGGTTAAGCCTTGCTCAGGCCCCATGACATGCACGATACCTTGTTCTTTGGTGGTCATGTCGAATAATTGAATACCGGTCGCTTTTGTGTTTTTTGCGAGCTCCAATACTTGAATTTTCGCTTGCCCTTCAAGTTTGTTCACATCTCGTACTTGAGTAGAAATACTGTGATCCATGGTACCGAAAGTTTTACTGACTTGGCGTACTTGACGGCCTGCAACACGTAAACCATCAAAGGCTTGTGGACTGGTCACTTCATGGATTAAATGACGGT
>CAKAQT010000019.1:0-11975 GCA_916720325.1 Parahaemophilus parainfluenzae | reverse complement strand
ATACCTCATCCATTAAAGTGAGCGTGCCATTTTCATCTAAACCAAATTCAAATTTTGTATCACAAATAATAATACCTTTAGTCAGCGCATATTTTGCTGCTTCAGTATAAAGCGCAATCGCTTTTTCTCTTACTTGTGCCGCTAACTCTGCACCAATTGCTTTTTCACATTGTTCATAGCTGATATTGATATCGTGATTACCCACTTCTTCTTTACTTGATGGCGTAAAAATTGGTTCTGGTAATTTACTTGCCTCAACTAATCCTTCTGGTAATTTCAAACCACAAATGGTGCCCGTTTGCTTATAATCTTTTAGCCCACTACCCGTTAAATAACCGCGCACGATAGACTCAATCTTAATTGGGTTCAAACGTTTACAAACTACTGCGCGATCTTTTACTAAATCAGCTTCTTCTTTTGGCAACACATCATAAACTGAATCACCCGTAAAATGATTCGGCATTATATGAGCTAACTTATTGAACCAGAAATTGGAAATTTGAGTCAGGATTTCACCTTTGCGTGGGATAGGATCATCTAAAATCACATCAAATGCAGACAAACGGTCACTGGCTACCATTAACATCCGTTTATCATCGATCTCATAAAGATCACGCACTTTTCCCGAATAGATTTTTTTTAGACTAAGTTGTGTCATTGCTTGCACCTTTAATTATAAGAATAAAAAATCGGTGGATATTGTACCGCACTTTTAGCGCAAACGTTTGCTTTTTTTTCATTTCAATGAGAGATTTTTCTTAAACTATATGACTTAAGAATAAATACATCCATTGTTCTCATAAACGACAGTTTAAGTTGTTTAGCTATTCAACGTGATACTAATTTTACATAAATTTACATTTAACTATATTGAAAACAAAAGCAATAATTCTATAATCTCAAAAAAATTTTTTTACTTTTATATAACCGAACCAACCGTGCAATTCAGCAATATAAACTATTATAAAACTTGCTGAAGAGGACAAAACAAATGACAAGTAAACATGAAAAGCTGGCCGAGCGTTTAGCTTCAATCCTTATTGAGCTAAATACGTACGGTGTAGTTGATATTAAAGCACTCGTCGATCGCTTTAATATTGGGGAGCGAACTTTACAAAAAGACCTTAATGAACGTCTTGCTTTCCTTAATTGGGAAAAATCAGGACCACGCTACTACTCTCTTAACCGAAATCAACTCGGTATTTTCAATCAAGATGATATTAACCGCTTTGCTCGTTTTGCTAGCATACAAGATTTATTTCCGAAATTAGATCGTGAATTTTTTCAAAATAGTTTAAACGAAAGCATTAAAGTTAATGGTTTACAATATGAATCTATCCACCATAGACAAACTGAATTCAAACAACTACAACAAGCCATTAAAAATCATCAAATCATATCTTTTCATTATAGAAAATATAATCAAGAAACCGCCCAAAGAATCGTTGAACCTTACCTGCTAGTTAATAGAAATGGAATCTGGTATCTCATTGCTTTAGAAAATGGTAAAGAAAAAACTTTTTGCTTCAATCAAATCAGTTTTTTAAACATAACAAAGCAAATCTTTACACCTAATGAAAATTTGCTTGCTGAAATCAAGAAAAGTGACAGCATTTCTCATGGTAATCAATTAGATGAAGTTATTATTAAAGTAAATGCCCAAGTCGCTCACTATTTCACTCAGCGCGCCTTATTACCAAATCAAGAAATTATTCGACACATTGAAAATGGCGAACTTCTCATCTCCTGTAAAAATATTCATGAAATGGAGATTATTCCCACAGTGCAATACTGGCTCCCTCATTTAGTGATAATCAGTCCCACTAATCTACAAGAAAAAATGATTGATAAATTAAAAGCATACATAAGTGCGGTCAGAATCTAAGGAGATTTTTTATGAAAGCTTATATGAAGAAAAAAATAACGCTAAAAGAATTCAAAAATCGTCAAGAAAAAATGAGTAGAGATTTAGGACAACTCTTTTCTCGTAAAGAGCAAAAAGAAATGAAAAAAGAGATGATAAAACTCAAACGAAAAAATAAATTCATCGAGAAAAACTGCATGATTTCAGCTGCCAAATTGAGAAAAATGATAGAAAAAGTAAAAAAACCTGATTTAGATAATGAAATTAGCATTTTCTAGAATAAATCAAGACTTAAAAGTCTATCGAAAAAAAACAATAAAACAGGCATTTAGTTATGATTTCACCATATATTATCCAAGCTACCATATCATCTACTTTCGATAAATTAAAGGAAGATGAAAATAAAAATTTATTTGAAATAATAGTGGTAGCAACAATGAGTGCAGGTAAATCTACCGTAATTAATGCGCTTATTGGACAGGAGCTGTTGCATTCTGCTAATGAAGCAACCACAGCAACGATTACTCGTATTCACGATAAGGACGGATTACCTTTCTTTTCTGGTTGTGCCTATGGATATCAATCTGAACTGCTTAAAGAAAGCAATCGGATTGATGCACAAACATTAAAGGAGTGGAATGCTGATCCTAGTATTAAAACGATTGATTTAATGGGGGATATTGCTGCTATTAAGAATGACAATGCTGAATTAGTGATTTATGACACGCCCGGTCCTAATAATAGCCAAAATAATAGTCATAAAGCACTTACAGAAGAAATTCTTGAAGATGGTAATTATGGCCTCGTTATTTTTGTACTAAATAGCTCAAATTTAGGTACGAACGATGAGAATGATTTACTTCACCTTGTACAAAATGCCCTAAAAAATTCACCTAATAAAAAAGTTGTTTTCTTATTGAATAAAAAAGAAGTACTTGAAAATTTTGAAGAAACAATAATTCGGGTAAAAGAAAACCTTACCAACATTGGATTTAAAGAGCCCTTAATTTTCCCTATATCAGCTTATTCTGCCTTATTGCTCCATAAGAAAATCAATCATCAAGAATTAGATGAAGATGAAATGATCGATTTAGAACTACTAATTAAAAAAGGGAAACGAGCATTTAAAGAACAATATCTAACTGAAACAGAATTTAATGCGTTATTGCTAGAGAATACAGGTATCAATGCATTTTATCATTATTTACAACAATTAATTTCATCTAACCATCGTCGAGGTCAACGTATGCAACAAGAAGTTAAATTTACACATAATCCATTTAAAAATGAAACTAGCTTTTCATTAAATGGTGAAACTATTACACATGGAAAATATAAAACCTTTGCAACACAACGTTTGCAAATGTGGATCAGTCAGTTTTTTCAAACCGTAGAGAATACATTACAAACAAAAGAATTTTTTGTTGATTTTACGGGCGTGCCTTCAGATTGTGCAGATGTAGAAGAGGCGATTCAACAAGCGAATGCAGCTGGATTTAATATTACCTATCAATTTACTCAAATCAGAAGCCAAAATGAACGAATGGCGGAGCTTGAAGAATTGGTTAACGAAATTCGAGAAAATCCTATTTTGAATCCAATTATGTCTGAATCACAATGGAATGATGTAATGGATAAGTACTTTGATGCGTGGGTTATTGCAACTATGTCATCGGGTAAATCGACCTTTATCAATGCTTTATTAGGTTCCGCAGTGTTGCCTGCCTTTCAAGAAGATACAACAGCAAGTATCACAAAAATTATTGATAATAAAAAATTTCCTCAAGGGGAATTTTCTGCTAGCCGTTTAAATAAAGAGGAAAACTACCTTGATAAAGATTGTACTTTAAATTTATTAACGCCTGAACAAGCGGATAAGTCTCGAGCATTTTTAGCAGAATGGAATGCTGATATTAAAAATCAGGAAAAACCAGAAAATGAAAGAACTTATTTGATTGAACTAAAAGGCAATATTACGGGTATTCAGCAGCGTGATGATGTACAGCTCCGTATTACTGATACACCAGGATCAAATACAGATAAATCAAATGTTTCCCAACATGCTTTAACTTCACGAAAAATGTTACGAGATGATCAGCGTAATCCATTAGTGCTTTATGTACTACGTGGTGATAATTTATGCGTGAACGATGATAATACCTTCCTTTCAGATATGAGCAATATTATGAAAGAAAAAGGAAAATTAGCTCAAGATCGCTTTATGTTCCTTGTTAATAAAATGGATGTTTTCTTCAAAAAAGGTGAAAGTATCGAAGAAACTTTAAAACGAGTAAGAGATTATTTAGCTAGCTTTGGTATTGAAAATCCTAATGTTTTCCCAATTTGCTCACGTTTTGCCTTAGCATTAAAAAATCAACAATTAAGTTCATCTCTTTTAGATGAAGATGATGAAGATGAAATTATAGAACTAAGCAGTAAAATTAGCCGTGAAGGTCGTGATCTTAACCAATATATGCGTTTAAGTGAAAATGTAAAAAATAGATTAACAGAAAAACAACTTTCACCAGCATTTTATCGCACAGGAATTCCTGCGGTTGAATTAGTGATTGATGAATATATTAGTAAATACCATATTATTTATCGAATTGAACGAATTCAAGAGGTAATAACTGATTTACTAAGAAGGGCTTATAACTCAGAGGATTATAAAGCTGCTTTAAATAAGATTAGAGGTCAAGAAGAAGAACTTAAGAAGGCAATTGAATATTTAAACAACTCTGAAGAAAAAGGGCATTTAACTCAAAATTATATCAATAGTCTGAAAACAAGAGAAATTGCAATTCCTACACATATTTCAGATGCCTTTAATGCAGAACTTCTAGAATTAGAAAGACAATTTAATGGATGGGATAATGAATTTAGGGATCAAAGAGTTACTAAATCTGAAGCTGAAAATCAATTACTCGGTGTTAGACATCAAATTAAAAAACTAAGTGAAGATATTGTATTAAATCTTAATGATAGAGTGGAGCAAGCGCAAAAGGAAATGATTAAGAACTTAAGTGAAGAATATAAAGAACATATTGCTAAATTCTTTGAAAATGTACCTAATTTAGAACTTGATGTAATTAAAGGTTTTGAGCATCATTTAAAAGATTTAGATATTCAATTGGTGATTAAACCTGAATATATGAAAACAAAAAATAAAGTTGTATCTCGTGAAAAATCGGGTATTTTTGCTGGCGTTGCAAGGCTCTTTGGATTCGGTGGATACGAAAATGTTACTATTAAAGAAACGGTTGTCGATCTTGAAGCATTGTGGAAACAACATAAACCTGTATTACTTAGTCAAATTAGCCAAGTGATTCCTGAAGCGGTAAGTTCCGTTCAAGAATATGCTCGAGAAATGACGGAAATCTATATTAAACAATTAGATGAAGTGTTTAAACCTGAGTTAGCTCGTTTAACTCAAGAGTTACTTGAGCTTGCTCAAGATAATGAAAAACGCGAAGCAGAAATTAAACGAGCACAAAGTAATATTGATGCCATTGAAAAATATCAAGCTCGATTAAATGCCATTATTGAAGTATAAGGAAAATGATATGACTATTGAACAAATCCAACAAAAATACGCAGCACGTATTGAACAATTAAAACAAGAATATGCACTTCGCCTTGAAGCTTATAAAAAGACACCACAAGGCAAACATTGGTTAGAAGCGATTAAAAATAACGACAAACATTTAGTTCGTTCTATGTTAAAAACAGAATTAACGGATGCATCAGTTTCACCTGATGAACTGTTATTTTTAATTACATTGGTGGCAAAAGAAATGCCTGATAGTTTAGAACCTTACAATATCTCTAAGTTCTATGAAGCGATTAAAGATACGGATTCTGATCAAACGCATTGGAATAAGGACTATTTCTTAAAACAACAGAGTTATTTAACCCTAAATTTCTCTGTAGCACGCTTTATTCATTTAGTGGATGTAAAATCCTACATCAATCCAACATTAAAAGCGGAACAAAAATTACCTAATCAACCAGAAAAAAACGATGGTATTCTAGAAAAAATGAAGAAATTTGCTTCAGATATTGCGGATTTCGCAAAAGAAAACCCTAAAAAAGCAGCAGCAATTGCAGTATTAATTGTGGTTGGCTTAGTTTTATTTTGGTAAGGATGGTTTATGACAAATAATGTTGTATTAAAACAATCTTCCGTAGAAAACTCAGGTGCAGATGTTATGTTAAAAAATGCAGCTACTGCACTTGATTTGGGAAGTTATTGGTTAAATAAAACCTATTTGCCTACGTTAGCACAATATCCTGTTTTACATTCAGAAGCATCACTTAAGCTTAATATGGATGTTCGCTTATTTAAACTTTCACGCTTAGTAACAGAAAATAAACAAGCCATACTGGAAAGTTTAGTTGCAATTTACACCGCTTTGGGCACAAGAGGGTGTACCGTTTTTCTCTATTTAGAAGGAAAAAATGGTAAAACAGATGTTTATCTTGGGGTAAAAGGTAAAAAAGGTTTAGCCGAAGTGGGAGGCGAACTGATTACCTCAGCGTTTAATGGACATTTTACGGGAAGTGAATTAACTCGTGAAAATGCTATTAATAAATTACAACCATTAAATGCGAATTTCGGGCTATATCGTGCAGTCACTTCTGCAAGTTGTGTTCCTTCTACCTCAATAGAAGAACGTGATAATTTTATGCAAGGTTTGGAGCATTTTATTGATGCGGCAGAAAATCAAGATTATCAAGCATTAATCTTAGCGGAACCTGTAAGAAATCAAGAACTCAATGCCATTGAAGCAAAATATGCCAATATTGCAACACAATTATCACCTTTGTTAAAACAACAAGTTTCATTCGGTGAGAACAGCTCAGAAAGCATTGGCACAAGCATTAGTAAAGGTATTACTGAAAGTTTTACGCAAACAACGTCAAATAGTAAAACCATTAGTGTTGGCAAATCGATTGGGCATTCTATTACTAAAACTGAAGGAACTACGATTGGTTCAAGTACCACTATAGGAGGCTCAACATCTGTAGGAACTTCATCATTCTTTCCTGTACATAGTCAAACTACGATAAACGCTTCAGAAACAGTTTCTTATAGCAAGAATTCAAGCTCATCAGAGGGTACAACCACTACTGATACTGAAACTAATTCATCGACTATCGGCACTTCTGATGCTCACGGCAATAGCACGACGGATACAACAGGGCAAAATGAAACTCAAACGATTGGTATAAGCCGAACTATTGCCTTTGATTCTGCGAATAAATTTATCGACCGCTTATTAGCAAAATTAGATCAAAATCTTGAACGCATTGATGAAGCACATAATTACGGTGCTTGGTACACCGCGGCTTATTTTGTGTCATCACATAGTTATGCAAGTGAATCTCTTGCAAGTATTTTCTTGGGCTTAATGCGTGGGGAAAAATCGAATAGTGAATATTTTGCACTGAACACGTGGGAAAATGAAAAAGCACAGCCTATTTTTGATTCACTCAGTCAATTATCTCACCCTGTGATTGATATGGCGGAATTAGGTGAGTTAAGCCCTGCGACTTTGGTATCAGGTAAAGAGATGGCAATTCAACTTGGCTTACCACGCCGTTCTACTTCAACTGTTTCCGTTGTTGAGGCAAAAACATTTGGTCGTCAGATCCAAAATGTGGATAGTTTTACACCAAAAGCAGAGAAAATTGTTGATTTGGGGGTGGTACGTCATTTATGGACGGATTTACCACAAAAAGTCGAATTAGATGTGAAGAAATTAGCAAGCCATATTTTTGTAACAGGTTCGACAGGTTCAGGGAAAAGTAATACGGTTTATCAATTACTTTCTGAATTAAATAAAAATGATGTGAATTTTATGGTGATTGAGCCAGCGAAAGGCGAATATAAACATGTCTTTGGGCATCGTGAAGATGTCACTGTGCTTGGCACAAATCCATTACGAGCAGAATTGCTTAAAATCAATCCGTTTAAATTCCCAGAGGGGATACACGTTTTAGAACATATTGATCGCTTAGTGGAAATTATCAATGTTTGCTGGCCTATGTATGCAGCAATGCCAGCAGTGTTGAAAGATGCAATGTTAGAAGCCTATAAAATAAGCGGTTGGGATTTAGATGTATCTTGTAATCTGTTTGGTAAAGTACTGTTCCCAACCTTTACAGATTTACTCACTCAATTAGAAAAAGTGATTCAGCAATCGGCATTCTCACAAGAAGTGAAAAGTAACTATATTGGTTCATTAGTGACCCGTGTGAAATCACTCACTAATGGTTTAAATGGTCAAATTTTTGCAGCAGACGAAATTGATAATGAGCGATTATTTGATAGCAATGTCATCGTAGATTTAAGTCGTATTGGTTCACAAGAAACGAAGTCTCTTATTATGGGGATTTTAGTGATGCGTTTGAGCGAACATCGTATGTCGAATACTGCTGGGATGAACCAACCACTCAAACACGTTACTGTATTAGAAGAAGCGCATAATATTTTAAAACGTACTTCAACAGAACAAAGCTCAGAAGATTCAAACGTAGCAGGTAAGGCGGTGGAAATGTTATCTAATGCAATTGCCGAAATGCGGACTTATGGCGAGGGTTTTATTATTGCAGATCAGTCACCGAGTGCGGTAGACATTTCAGCTATTCGTAACACCAACACCAAAATTATTATGCGCTTGCCTGATGAATCAGATCGCTGTTTAGCAGGTAAAGCCGCCGGTGTCAGCGATGAGCAGTTAGAAGAAATCGCAAAATTGCCAAAAGGTGTAGCAGTGGTATATCAAAACGACTGGTTAGAACCTGTGCTTTGTAAGATTCATCACTTTTGTGAGGAAGAAAAGCCGTATCAATATGAGCCGAAAAATCAGCTAAGTGATGAGAAAAAAGCATTTCATCAACATATTGCAGATTTGTTATTTAGCCAAAAGACAAAAAAACAGTTAGATTTGGTAGAAATATCCAAAAGTATTGAGCAGTCAAAACTAGGCGTAGAATACAAAAATTACTTTTTAGATGTTGTTAATCGCCTTGAGCAAAATATAATTCCGCCAATTTTGGAAAAAGACGATAATTATTTGGTCGATCTTTATCAGCGCATTATTCAGCAACAAATAGAATTGGTTCAAAAAGATTTATCTGTTGAATTACAACAACATTTAGCTAACATTATGTAGGTATCTCTTATGTTAGAAAATTTTAAACCTTCGGATTTACCAACTCCAGAAGAAAACCCTTTTAAAATACCTGACATTAAGGATTTGCCTCTCATTGATGATGAAAGTGGAATGCAACCCACTGATATTAAACCTCTGCCTCCAGCAAGTGAGCTACCACCAGTGGATAAGGTTAAAGATTCTAAGGATGCTGCCAGTGAAACCCCAAATGAGTTAACACCGCTTTCTGAAGCGTCAAAAGCTAAATTAAAAGAACAAGGGTACCCTGACTCAGTGATTGATAATATAGGAAGTGAAGAGGAAAAAAACATCTATGAAAATTCGGGTGTAACCCCAAAAGAAGTTAATGAACGTGATGCTTTGGTAAAAAATGATATTGATTTGACTAAAGAGGATGATTTTGGTCGAACCAATCTTGAACGGATGAAGCAGGGACTTGCACCATTAGATAAGGATGGCAATCCAATAGAATTACATCATGTAGGGCAAAAAATGGATTCACCATTAGCGGAATTAACGCGAAATGAACATCGTGGTAAAGGTAATGATACAGTGTTACATAATAAACAGAAAGAATCTGAAATAAATCGAGAAGATTTTGCTAAAGAACGAGCAGAACATTGGAAAGCGCGTGCAGAACAGCTAGAATCTGAAATGAATGCATAGGAAATTATTATGAAAAAACTTATTGAAAAATTAAAACAAACAAATGCTTTAACTCGTCCTGTTGATCATGAAACGATCACGCAAGCTGAAAAAGATCTTTGTATTGGATTTTCAGAGGAATATAGCGATTATCTTTCATCTTTTGGAGTTATCTCATTTGAATCAACAGAAATTTATGGTTTAGGTATAAAAAATACATCCTATTTAAGCCTTTATAAAGTTTTACCTGAAATGAGAGAATCTCCGCAATTTCCTAAATCTGCAGTTCCGTTATCCGAAATTGGAGATGGGCATTTTTACCTGTATGATAATGATTCTAAAACTATTTTAATTTGGGCTTCTCCAAATGGTGGTATAGTAAAAGAAATCCAATCCAATTTAGAAGATTTTTTAATTTCATTATTTTTTAACTAAATATGAACCATTCAAACCAACCTTAGAGGTTGGTTTTCTTTTGTAATTTACAAATATTCTAGTCTATACCATAATGGTTATATTTGATTATATTGGAGTCTATTATGTCACTAACAGAACAATTAGAAAATTTGACCGCTTATTACAAAGAAAATCGTGATGCTTTTAACGATAACTTTCGCTTAAAAATGCACCGTACATTAAGCTGGTTAAAAAAAGCCAATGAAGAAGATAATTTAGACTTCAGATTTATCGCACTTTGGATTGCCTTCAATGCAGCCTATGCTGACGAGTTAAGTAAAGAAGAAATTGAACGTAAGGTATTTCATCAATTTATCACTCGTCTTTGTGAATTAGACTCCGAGCATCTACTTTATGGGATTATTTGGGATGAGTTTCCTGGCACTGTGAAAGCACTGCTAGATACACCTTATACATTCCAACCATTTTGGGATGCACATAATGGTTTTCTAGCTGGAAAAGAATGGAAGTCAATGTTTGCTTCAGCGAAGAAAAAAGCCAATTTTGCTTTTGAGGAACAGAAAACCGCAGAGGTATTAGAGGTGATATTTGGACATCTATATACTCTGAGAAATCAGCTTATACACGGTGGTTCAACTTACGAAAGCCGTACAAACCGAAAACAGCTAGAAGAAGCTTGCGCACTACTATCATTGTTTATTCCTGCTATGGTAAAGATCATGTTGCGTAATGATGATGAACCAAGTTGGGGGAAACCATTTTATCCCGTTATCACTCAATAATTAGATTCATATATTCATAAATCAACCTTGCATGTTTCCACCTAAACTATTTATCCAATTTAATTTGAGCTCAATCTGAAAATCAGCGACAATACAGCATTATTTAAAACAGAAGAAACAAGGCAATGAGTTATCCATTAGAAGAAGTGAATAAACGTCGCACATTTGCGATTATTTCCCACCCTGACGCAGGTAAAACCACCATCACCGAAAAAGTATTGTTATACGGCAATGCCATTCAAAAAGCAGGCTCTGTTAAAGGTAAAGGCTCGGCACAACATGCAAAATCTGACTGGATGGAAATGGAAAAACAACGTGGTATTTCCATTACCACTTCCGTGATGCAATTCCCTTACAATGAATGCTTAGTGAATTTATTGGATACGCCGGGGCATGAGGATTTCTCGGAAGATACCTACCGCACTTTAACGGCCGTGGATAGCTGCTTGATGGTTATCGACTCGGCTAAAGGGGTTGAGGAACGAACCATTAAATTAATGGAAGTGACCCGTTTACGCGATACGCCAATTATCACTTTCATGAATAAACTTGACCGTGATATTCGCGATCCAATGGAATTATTAGATGAAGTGGAAAGCGTATTAAAAATCCATTGTGCGCCGATTACTTGGCCGATTGGTTGCGGTAAATTGTTTAAAGGGGTTTATCATTTATATAAAGATGAAACCTATCTTTATCAAAGTGGTCAAGGCTCTACAATCCAAGAAGTACGCATTGTGAAAGGCTTAAATAGCCCAGAATTAGACGCTGCCATAGGCGATGACTTAGCCCAACAATTGCGTGATGAATTAGAATTAGTAAAAGGTGCGAGTAACGAATTTGATTTGGATTTATTCCTAAGTGGTGAATTAACGCCAGTCTTTTTCGGTACGGCATTAGGTAACTTCGGTGTCGATCATTTCTTAGATGGTTTAACTGAATGGGCGCCAGCCCCACAAGCTCGTCAGGCAGACACGCGTAAAGTCTCAGCTGAAGAAGAAAAATTCACTGGTTTCGTGTTTAAAATCCAAGCTAATATGGATCCAAAACACCGCGACCGTGTGGCTTTCCTACGCGTAGTTTCTGGTA